>CALIGP010000180.1 GCA_938021455.1 uncultured Lewinella sp.
ACGTTCCAGGCCCGCCGCTTCGAAAATATCTGGCGCGTAGTAAATGACGGCGTTGATGCCAGAAATCTGATTGAAGAGCGCAAACAGGAAGGCGTAGAGTATCGGCTTGCGGTATTTTTTGGTAAAGAAGGAGCCCAGGGCTACGGTCTCTTCCGTCGTGTTACTGGCTTCGATGGCGGCCATTTCCGATTCGGCGGCACTGGGGTTAATAATACGGAGCACTTCCATGGCTTCTTCTCGTTCGCCAGCTTTAGTGATGAGCCAACGCGGACTGCGTGGTACCCGGAAAAGCATGACCAGAAATAGTACGGCGGGCAGAATTTCGATGCCCAGCATGAGACGCCAGTTATTACCAAAGCCAGCCGCGTCAACGGCATAGTTCGAAAAGTAGGCTACCAGAATACCAACCACCAGATTAAACTGGAAGGCGGCTACCAACTGTCCGCGATACTTCGCCGGGGCGATTTCAGTAATGTATAAAGGCGCGACTACCGAACTGGCACCTACCCCTAGCCCGCCGATGAATCGAGCGATGCCGAGCATCACTACGTCCGTAGCTAAAGCCGAGCCAATGGCGGAGATAAGAAACAGTAATGCAATACCAATCAGGCTGGCTCTTCGTCCGAATTTATCTGCGGGGATGCCCCCGAAAATAGCCCCGATGACCGTTCCGTATAGTGCCGCTGCTACCATCTGACCGATGGCTACATCCCCCAGGGCCCATTCTGCTTTAATGATGCCGTTCACGCCGCTGATCACGGCCGTATCGAAGCCAAAAAGGAAGCCGCCCAGGGCGACGGTGATGGACCACGTCCAGACTTTTGCGCTATTCATTAGACTTGTGTTTGCTCAATACTATTATTCATCAGGCCTGGGCGGTAAAGCACCGTCCCGACGTAGAGAATAATGTTGAGTACGATCCCGACGATGGGTAACTCCCCCTCGTGTAACCAGCTAAAGGCAATGATGCCGCCGATGTAGCTGGCCGCCAAAATGATACCCAGTAAGCGACGCTTAGGGATCATGATTAGCGCGGCAATGATGAATTCAACGACCGCCAGAATGTAAGGAGCCATATCGTTGCCAAAGCCTTTGGCCGCTTCTTCGGCACCAACGATTTTCAGGACTCCCGTGATGGCCATCGCCACGCCGATTAGGGAAATCATCCCTAATCCAATTTTCTCTTGTTTCATGATCGAATCTTTAGATCGCTCAATCTATTCATTAATTGCTGGGCGACCAAAAAGAATTTTCACTAGTCAGTTTTCTCCCCACCCAGCAAATGTCCCATAGCAGAAGGCGAATAGAGGGCGATGCCGATATAGAGGAGTGTATTAAGCACTAATCCGGGAATGGGAGCACCACCCATCGTAAGCCACTCCATCGCAATTACCCCACCCAGGTAACTGGCGCAAAGGAAAAAGCCCAATTGGCGGGTAGCGGGTAAAAACATGGCCGCTACGCAGCTCCACTCGATCAATCCAACCCAAAGGGTGTTGGCGCCGAGCGCATTTACCATCATTTCTGCTCCAAACACTTTTGCGGTGCCACTAGCTAGTAGGGCCAGGCCCGCGAGACCCCAAAGGACCATTCCAATTCTTTCTCTGCTCATCATTAATGTGTGTTATTCCGATAAATATAGCTTTTAATGTGGGTACATTTAAAATGCACAAGTATCTTTTCGGCATGAAATACCCCATCCAACTTTTCCTTTTGTTCTTGCTGCCTTTTTTTCTGCCGGCGCAATCCTCCATTACTTACCTGCACTGTGGCCGCATCCTCGACGGGGTGGGAGGGGAGCTAACCGAACAAACCATCGTGGTGGAAGATGGGAAAATTACTCGCGTTGAGGCGGGCTATACGGGCGCTACCGCAGGTGCAAAGGAGGTTGATTTAAAGCAGAGTACCGTCATGCCCGGCTTTATCGATCTGCACGTTCACGTGGAGTCGGAGCTGAACCCCAAGGCCTACATTGAGCGTTTCACAAAGAACCCCGCTGATGTAGCTTTACGTGCCACTAAATACATGCGTAAAACCATCGCTGCGGGCTTTACTACTGTGCGCGATCTTGGTGGAACCGGGGTGAATATCTCGTTGCGGGATGCGATTAATGCCGGCTACATCATCGGCCCTCGCATCTTTACGGCGGAGAAAGCCATTGCTACCACCGGCGGCCACGCCGACCCTTCCAATGGCCGGAACGAAGAACTGGCTTTTGATGCCGGGCCGGAGGCCGGCGTCGTTAACTCCGCCGACGAAGCCTGGAAGGCCGTCCGCACCCGCTATAAAAACGGAGCGGACTGCATCAAAGTCACCGCCACCGGAGGCGTACTCTCCGTTGCTAAAGACGGTCAGGGCGCTCAGTTCCGTGATGAAGAAATTGAAGCCATCGTCACGGCTGCCAAAGAATATGGCATGCACACTGCCGCTCACGCTCACGGCGTTAGTGGCATGCAACGCGCCATCAAGGCGGGCATCACCACCATTGAGCACGGGACCCTGATGGACGATGAAACTGCCGACCTGATGATCGAATACGGGACTTACCTGGTGCCTACCCTCAGTGCCGGCTCCTACGTGGCCGAGAAAGCCAAAACCCCCGGCTTCTTTCCGGCCATCATCGTTCCGAAGGCCATTGAGATTGGCTCGCAGCAAAAAGAAATATTCACCCGAAACTACGCCCGCGGCGTGAAAATCGCCTTCGGTACCGACTCGGGTGTGAGCCCCCACGGAGACAATGCTAAGGAGTTTGGCTACCTCGTAGAATGTGGCGTCAAGCCCATGGATGCCATTACTTCCGCAACGTCTACTGCCGCCATGATCCTCGGCCAAAAAGATAAACTAGGCCAGATCAAATCTGGCTTCACCGCTGACATCGTTGCCGTAAAGGGGAACCCATTAGAGGATATTCACCTACTGGAAAAGGTCGACTTCGTGATGAAGGATGGGAGGAGAGTGAAGTAGTGATAACCTAATTTGATATATACACACCTGTTCGTGTTGATTGTACACAGAAATAAGCTCTGTCGTACCTTGTGCCCGTAGGAGCCAAATCTCCTCCCAATTCACAAGTGCCGATCATGCAAAATCTACTTCGCCCTCTCCTTTCTTTTTTTCTCTTTCTTACCCTTACTTTTTCCTTTGCACAGATCAACGTCCAACCAACCGGAGGCAGTGGTAGTGGTTATCCGGCAATACTCGCCAGCGGGCTGGATTATGAAGATCCGGACTGCGTTCATTCCTCCTTCGGGCCACACCTTACCCAGCATTTCGATGAGCTACTGCAGCGGAACGTTTTCCGTTTCCACAGCCACATCGAGGAGGATAATGATCGCTGCCGGGTCTTTGACCGCGTGCGGATGGAGATCAAGGGCGGTCCCAATACAAACCCCGAGGCCCAGCACCTGATCAACACCAGTTCCTGGTACCGTTGGAAGTTTAAGCTGCCCGCGGACTTTGTGGGCACCTCCTCCTTTTGTCACATTTTCCAGAATAAGCTCTTTGGCGGAGAGGATGGGAGTTCGCCCATTTTGACCCTGACGGCCAGAGCTTCGGTGTTACAATTCAACCATAGGGGCGGAGAATTGGGCACGGATCTGGGCGTACTGGCCGATGCGGATCTTAACCTTTTTCGGGGCCGTTGGGTGGAGGTCTACCTGCGGCAACTGCACGGGGAGGCAGGCGAAGTAGAACTCAATATTCGCGATCTCCGCACGGGAGAAACCATTCTTGCTTACGAGAACAACAACATCGATCTCTGGCGAGCGGGTGGAGAATACGACCGGCCGAAATGGGGGATGTACCGCAGTAAGGCGGCAGTGCTAAAGGACGAAACCATCGAATTCGCCGACTTTTGCATCTCCGAGAGTAGTGCCGCTCTTTGCCCGCCAGAGCCCACGCTTATTGCCGATAACGAAGCGCCAACGAGCCCCCAAAACCTGGTCGCCAGCGAAATAATGATTGCTTCCCTGAAGCTCAGCTGGGACGCGGCGGCGGATAACGTTGGAGTAGACGATTATCGTCTCTTTCAGGACGGGACTGAGGTCTGGTCCGGCCGGGCAACATCGACCTTGGTGAGTGGGCTTACGGGCTCAACGGCTTACGATTTTTACGTTCAGGCGATCGATCCTTCCGGGAACGCTTCCGGCTTTAGCGAGACGCTCTCCGTTACGACTACTGACGCGACGGCACTCCCCGGTGCACCCGGTAACCCCTTTCCCGGAGACGGTGCCACTAACCAGAACACGGAGGCTACGCTGAGATGGAATGGCGGCGATAATACCGTTGGCTACAATGTTTATTTTGGTACAGAGACGGACCCTCCGCTGGTCACTAACCAGAGCACTACTGCCTATGCTCCTGCTTTAGCGGAGTCAACCACCTATTACTGGCGTATTGGCGGGGTAAATGCCAACGGAGAGACATTGGGCCCACTGTGGACGTTCACTACTGGAACGGATGGTGCCGATGCCCCCTGGTACCTCTTCCGGGGCAACGCCCGGCCAGAAGTGGAAGGCAATCTCTGGGAGCTCAATACTGCCCCCGACGCACCCATCGTTGACGCAACTTCTACTGATCCGGCGCAGGCGGAGAACTCCTTTTATTCCTTCCATGATGCCAGCGGAGACAACTTCCGTTGGCGCTACCGATTTGTGGAGAGCGATTCCTCCATTACCGTTGTCACCCGCTTTAAAGCGATCTCTCCCGAGGTAGACGGTATTTGCTTTTTTGAGATCCGGGGCTTTGGCTGGCGGGAGAAAATCCGCGTTAACCAATCGAGCATCAAACTAGAAAGGTCGGTGTCTTCGGCTGAGAGAGCGCTGCCCTTCGATCTGAGCGAAGATTTTCACGTCCTCAGAATTACCATGTCTGGCCCAAACGTGACGGTTTACCTGGATGAAAATCCCGAACCTTTCCTGGAAGGGGTTAGTGAAGAGGCAAACGCCAGCGAGTTCTTCGAATGGGGTAAATCCTCCGGTCAGGAATACGGCGCTACCATAGACTGGATAGCTGTAACAATCAATGGGAAGTATGCCCCGGGCGAAGGGGCGGAGTTGCCGGATGATCTTGTCTTGAGCCGTGATGCCACACTCGCAGAACTATCCGTTGACGGGATACCCATTGATACTTTCGATCCAGGAGTAAATTATTACTATTACCCAATAGCGGCGGATGAAGAGCCAGTGGTTGGTTATCGGGCAAGTTCTGCCGTAGCGATGGTGCAGGTAAATCCAGGTTTTGCTGGGCCTAACAGTGCTTCGTTTGTCAGGGTAACCGCGCAGGACGGGATAACGACCAAACTGTATATCGTCGCCTTTGAGGTGGCTACCAACACTGAAGACCCCGCCTTCGCTACCGTCCAACTCTTTCCTAATCCGGTAGAGGACTATCTTCAGGTGGATATGGGAGACCTGTCCCTGCTTGGTGGGGAGGTTCTGCTTTATGAAAATTCGGGGCGTTTACTTGGGGCCTACCAACTCAGTCAGCGCCCACGACTGGATCTTCGTGGTGCAAAACCCGGTCTCCACACCCTGCTCTTTCAACTGGCGGATGGCAGGAGCTTTGCCCGCAGAATCGTTGTCCGTTAATGGCGTAAAACGAATGCCTGCTTTTAGATTTATCACTGCACCTGCGGTCCCGCGCCCAAATCTTTCCTCTACCGTAAGGTATCCCGGACGGTAATCGTGTCTCCTTTCTCCGTTATCCTTCGCAAGATGAGCGTCCTGCGGCCACTAGTTTCCGTAACCGTATCCCGGCTAAGCTGGCGCAAATAAGGCGTGTTGTTATCAGACGGAGAAGGGCTAGGATCCGCCGAACCGGTGCCAGGGTTCTCTACGCCGCTATTACCCGACGGCAATAACAGGAAAGTAGCGACTATCAAGACTAAAGCCGCAGCGGCTATGTTCATCCACTGACTATACCGTTTACGTGAAGACCTTCTTTCGGGCATCGGCGAGGGAGATGGAAGCGGCATTGGCCCACCTTTCCCACCAGCCTGTGTCTTCGAAGACTTGGGTTTTGGCTTCTGTTTCGGTTTCGGCGGACGCGGCTCCTCAACGGATGCCGACCCTCTAGAAGCCATGGGAGGTGGCGGTGGCGGCGATGGCGAAGCAGGAGGAAGCGGAGAAGACATTACCTCTTCATGTAAAACTGGCGGATCCATTACCCGAACCATCGCTGGACGGCTGTTTTCTGTCACCTCCGCTGAAACGGTGATGGGGCGACTGAGGACGATATTCTTCGTCCGTTCCTTTTCTCCGACCGTAATCAAGACCGAGATCTTAAGCACCAGTTCATGCTGCCCCTCCCGTAGTGGACGGACATTAAAGACCCACTCGGTAGCCATGAACTCATCAACGACCTGCTCTCCGTCGGAGAGCAGCAGAATGTCGAAGGCCCGCTCTCCAGTCGGGCTCGGGTCAATGATTTCTACCTCCATCACCTCCGATACGGGGATTTCTTCCAGCGAAATACTCTCGTCAAAAGTAAGGCCTTCCAGGACCTGATTGAGCAGGTGTGCAATCCGCACCAGACACTTATGGGTTTGTCGGACGGCCATTGTAGGCGGCACCTGGTAGAGCAAGTGGCCGGGTTTTAACTCGGGGCGAGTCGTGCTGACTTCGGTAGAAAAATCTTGAAGGGTGAGATGGTCAACGAAGGTGAGCAGGTCCAGCCGAAGCTCGTTGCGGAGGATGGCTAGCTGATCCGTCGACAGCGTGTTGTTGATGTCGAAGTCGAGGATGTCATTCGCCCGCCCGTTGAGGAGGGTGACCTGATTGGCCTTAGGACGGCCCGTAGGTAAGGCGTCTTCCAGGAGTTGAAAGGCGGCTTCCAGGTCGGCGTCAGCTACTGCGAGGCGAATTTGCTCCTGCAGCTCATTTAACTGTTCGGGGGTAATGATGGGCATGGACTCTTTATGGGCGAAGGCAAGATACGGTATAGTCTGTCGTCGGCCGAGCCTTGCGCAGGTGAGCTTCGCTGCTACCTTCGGCGGTGGCTCGTCCGCCGACAGTAAGGAACGCTACGCTCGGCGGATGAACGAAACTCCTTCGTCGTAACGCTTGGCCGACGAGCTAGTAGAGTGTTGAGTATTCTCTCCCTATTCCGTCTTCAGCCCAAACGTCCGTTGCTCAAAAATTACCCGGCCGCTAATCTCGATGCCGGCGGAGGAGAGCGTGTCCGCCATCGGCCAACTGCTCAGGTAGAGATCTGCTTTAGTGGAGTCTTGCACAACGGGAATACCCGCCTTACGAAAATAGGGCAGGGCGGGGGAGTAGTCCTTGTTGTCGGGGATGTAAGTGGGAAGCTTTAGCTCGATTTGCTCACTAAGGCGGTCGGGCCAGTTTCGGCCCGTTTCAAAGTAGGGATATACCTGCACCCAAAAGAACAGCACGCCTAGCATACCCGCCAGAATGCTTCCGCCCAGGGAGAAGTCCCGCTTGTCTCCGTAGAGGCCGATGACGCCCAGGAGCGAGAATATCCAGTAGGCGGCGACCATGCCCAGCGCGGCGCGGAAGCCCGCGCCCGCAAAAGTCAGCCCCGCGCCGGAGAGCGCGAAAAAGGCAGCCAGGAAGGCCAGTACGAGGTGCAGTACCGCTCCGCCACGGACCCAGTCTTTCCAGGGGTATTTCTCTTCGCGAAAGTAGAGTTGCATCTGCTTGCCAGCGATGATGGCCAGTAAGAGCGGGAAGACGAGCGACTGCGTTAGTACACCTACACCCAGCCCTGCCAGCAGCAACTTGCTGCTTTGTTCGCCACGCTGGACCTTGTAGGCCACGTCCCGTAAGCCGCCCATGAGCCAACCCAGCAGAGGCAGCATCCCCAGTAAGCAATAGCCGATGAATTTGCCGTAGGCCAGCGGCTGCCCGCCCCAAAACCAGTAAGCGCGGATGCCTTGATTGCCCTGTAGCAGTAAGATGACCAGCGGGATGGCGAGGAGGAATAGCAGGTTCATCCATTGTTTACCGCCGCCCATGAGTAGGCGGCCGGCCAGGATGGTGCCCAAACCAAAGATAAGTGTCGATAGCGGCGCGGCAATGCCGCCCAGCAACAGAAAGATACCCGCTGGCAGCAGGTAATTTTTCTCTCGATCTGCCCCCGCCAGCAGGATTAACCAGAAGAAACCGGCCTGGCCGAGAAGGGCCAGGGCATCCGGCGTAGCCACCTTGCCGAAGAACGGCAGATATAGCGATGCACCAGCACACAGCAGGCCCATGCCGATGGCTTCTTTGCCAAAAAGTTTGCCCGCCCAACGAAAAGTGAAGACCGCCGTAGCAATCAGTGCGATGGCGGAAATTATGCGGGGGAATAACCAGATGGCCTGCGACTGACTGTCGATGTTCTCTCCCAAAGGGAACAGTAGTCCGTACAGAAAGGAGAGCATGGAATCGCCCCGCGCATTACTCAACGCATGGTCCAGAGAATAGCTCTCGGCGCCCGGCCAGGCCGTGATCACATCAAGCCGCATCAAGAGAGCTGCGAAGAAAAAGAACGCACAGATCCACAGAAAAAACTGGAAACGGGAGGAGCGGGCCTGCGGCTCAGGCTGCTCGATGAAAGTCTTCTTTTTGCGGCTTTTTTTGGGCATGCTTCGGTAGTCTGGTAACGCGAATCAAGAGCTAAAACAACCCCTCGGTGCACTTCTCGGCTCGCTTCACTCGTGGTCACTGAGCTTGCCGAACGTGCTCGAAGGTTACTCGGGGACCGGGTTACTTAAAATCTTCCGTCCGCGCTTTGCGCGGACGGGTATAATCTATTAGGTCGGTCCCCGAGTAAGCCCCGAGCGATAGCCGAGGGGCGCACCGAGGGGCGCAAACCTGTTATTTATTTACAAGGCTATAAGACGGTCAAGTCCCAATCAGTTCTCATTTTTCTTCAAAAACTCTTCCGCCAGGTTGAGAAAGTTCGTCGCGCCTCGGCTGCCGGCGTTGATCATCACCACGGGCATGTGCATATTTGGTGCCTCACTGATACGGGCGTTGCGGTGGATGATGGTGTCGAAAACCTGCTCCCCGAAGATGTCGCGTACCTTTTCTACAACCATGTTGGCCAGGCGGAGCCGTCGGTCATACATACTTAACAAAATGCCTTCGATTTTTAGATCGGGGTTCAACTGCTGCTGCACCAGGGAGATGGTGTTTTGCAGCTTGGTCAGTCCTTCGAGGGCAAAATACTCACACTGAACGGGCACCAGCACGGTATCGGCTGCCGTCAGCGCATTGATCGTAATGAGGCCAAGGCTGGGCAGGCAATCGATGATGATGTAGTCGTACTTGTCGCGTAATTTTTCCGTGATGTTGTTTTTCATCACGTCTTCGCGGCGGAAACGATTGATGAGCTCCACCTCAGCACCCACCAACTGAATGCCTGCAGGAATGAGGTGCAGGTTGGGGGTTTCTGTTTCGTAGATGACTTCGTCAACGTCGAGATCATTGACCAGTACTTCGTAGATGGTGGCCTCCAGCTCGTCCGATGGGATGCCAACGCCGGTGCTGGCGTTGCCCTGAGGGTCAGCATCTACGAGCAATACCTTACGCTCCAGAATGGCGAGGCTTGCGGCAAGATTGATGGCGGTAGTGGTTTTTCCCACGCCCCCCTTCTGATTGGCAATTGCGATGACTTTTCCCATGGGCTTGTTTCAGGCGGCGAAGTTAGGGAATTAGTCGAGGAGTCAGATAGTTAAGGCATCAGAAAGTCAAATAGTCAAGTGGCCTTCCATGCATATTCGCGCGTGTCGACGGTTGGACTACTTGACGAATCAGGGCGCGGACGCAGGTGCGGAGCAAGGTAAAGAGCAGGAATTTGCCTGACTTTGCCTGCTACCTTGATATGTTTAAGAGCCTCATCTTACTATTCAGCGTACTTCGGTTAACACCCAAAAGCTCTGATGCCCCACCTTTACCACTAACTTTCCAGTTGCAATGCTCCAGAGCACGAAGGATGTGATTTTTTTCGTTAGTTTTCAATGTGGTAAAGGGCACTAAATGGTTTAAGTCTTTATTTGTAGCCCTAAAACTTTGTCTGTCGATTCTTAGAGGACCTTGATCGCCTGAAAAATAGGCTCTTTCTAATAGGTTAAATAATTCTCTTACATTCCCAGGAAATGAATATCCTTTGAGTATCGCTAAAGTTTCTGGCCCTGGCATTTCTCTATTTAAACCGTATGATTTGTTGAGTAGAGCAAGTTTATACTCAATAAGCTGAAGCAAGTCAGAGGTACGCTCTCTAAGAGGAGGAATTTTTAGAGTAAGCGCATCCAGACGATATAATAGGTCTTCTCTAAATTCTTTTCTTGAAACCATTTCTCTTAAATTTCGGTTGGTTGCAGCAATTATCCTAGCGTTAGTTGTGAGGACTTTTTTATCACCCATTCGGGTAAACTCCTTTGATTGGATGACGCGAAGTAACATGGCTTGAACCTCAAGAGACAACTCTCCTACTTCATCTAAAAAGAGGGAACTTTCATTTGCTAATGCAAATAGCCCTTGTCGATCTTGATGTGCTCCTGTGAATGCACCTTTCACGTGGCCAAAAAGTTTACTGATAATATCGTTAGAAGTAAGTGTAGCGCAATTAACTGTTATCATTGGTAGTTTTCGCCTACTACTATTTAAGTGAATAAACTTTGCCATACTCTCTTTGCCAACCCCCGATTCACCGTTTATTAAAACGGTTAGATTACTTAAGGCAAAATTTCTTCCAAGTTCTAGTGTTTTGATTAATGACTTGGAAGATCCGATGATATTTAGGCTATCACTTAATGAATATAATGATCGAAGCTCTTCGTTTTCACGATTTAGGCTCTCTTGCGTTTTCTTTAGGCCTAGTTCTGTTTTAACTTGATTACCTATGTCTCGGACGAATGCACAGTTTATTACTTCATTATTAACTCTAATGGAGTAGTTTATTGACTCTACAGGAATAATTGTACCATCCTTTTTCAGAAGGTTTACTCTAATGATATACTTTCCGGTTTTATCTATTTTTTTTCTAAGGTTTTCTCTGTCACCATGGTCATAATCAATAAGAATGTCTTGAGCTTTTAGCTCAGACAGCTCGAAAGGCATATACCCGAGAGTCTTGTGTACGGCAGGATTGACATAGAAAAAAGATCCGTCGGGTCTTACCCAGAAAATCATCTCAGGTGTGTTTTCGATACTAAAATGAGCTAAATGAGCCCAATCATAGCCAAATTTGACTTTGTTCATCTCAGTAAAGGGGTTTTAGAATTTATGAGGTGTTGTTGTAAATAGGTGTCTAAATATCGTCAAAAAAGAGGATATTTAAAAAATATTTATTTTGTTAATGTTTAAATCATTCGTATGTAGATGTTTATAATTTTGGCATGAAATTTGATGATTAGATTGTGATAATTTTTCTTTTGTTATTGAGACAGCCCATACTGTAGTTAAAAGAATGGATGTTTCACTTACAAATATCAAATTAACCTATATCTAGATGAGACTAATTTACACTCTGATTTTTATTTTGTCGGCCACTACTTCATTGATTTGTCAACTCGATGATATTCATAAAAATGCTTCTTGTCCTGGTTACCTAACTGATGCATTGGAAAATTTAGCAAACGATACTGATTATATACCTGGAAATGGTACGCCAGAAGGTGATGAGGAATTAACAATACAATACCGTGTTTACGTTGTTCAACACTCTATTTCTGACCCTAGAAACTATGATCAGACTCATGAAGAAGCGATAGAGGATATGGAGAATGTAATGTCTTCTGTGTTTTCGAATATAAAAACTCCTTGGATCGGAGGTGATAACTCGAATCCAAATAATTATGACCTTATAACCGATGCTAGAATTAGATTTCAACGAATTGGATGTATCCAATATATCCAAGACATAAATGAATATGATAACCTAAGTAATGGGAACTGGGATAACTTTCCAGAGGTTGCGGAGTGGAAAGATGATGCTTTAAATGTGTTCTTTGTTAATGAATCTACATCCGCTATAGATGGTAAAGCTGTACAAGGAACCAATTGTAAAGTTGGGGTTTTTCTAAATGCTTACAAAAAATTAAATAATCCGTATAGAGGGGAATCTGTCGGGAAAACTTTTGGACATGAAATAGGCCACGTATTAGGCTTAGATCATACTTGGAATACAAAAGGACAATTTGCTGATACTTATAATACGTCCACATTTACATTTTGTAACCCTACTAATAATGATGACCCAGAATGTACTAGCAATATGATGTCCTACAACCCTAAACAGGATCATATTTCTCCACTCCAGGCAGGGCACATGCGTTATAACCTTGTAACACTGTCTAGTTATATGCTCGCTGATGAGACAGAGTCTGGAACGATAGAAATAACGACCAATACAACTTGGGATGAAGATAAGCTATTTAACAAGGATGTAAGAGTTAAAAATGGGGCTACTTTAACAGTGGAATCTTGTGTCAGCTTTACTGAAAATACAACGTTGTTTGTAGATAAAGGGTGTAAACTTGTGCTGAATGGAGGTAGCCTAGCTACTAGGTTTGCCCCCGATAGATCGCACCGAAGAGAACAATGGTACGGAGTTAAAGCAGCGGGAGACCCAACCTTGCCTCAAACGGAGACGAATCAGGCAACTGTTATAACTCAACAACATCCCACTACAGGTAGAAGAGCAAGCATTAGTTATGCCGAAAAAGGAATTGCTACTGAAGAAGTAAGGAACGTAAATACTGATGGTGGAGCCCTTGTTTATTGTGATGATACCGACTTTTATAATAATAAATGGGACCTTTTTATTACAGATACTCCAGATTATGTGGACCACCTGTCAGTGATTAATAATTGTAATTTTGAGGCCGATCACAAGATGAATTTTTTTGTAAACGGTACTTTAAGGGAGCATATTTTTGTCTCGAACTCGCTGTTTATAGAAATATTAAATTCTACGTTTTCAAACGATAAGGTTAATAACCCTACATCAATTGGAATTCGCTCTAACGAGTCAATTTTGGTAATTGAAAATTGTTCATACGACGGTTATAGGAGAGCTATTCTTTTGGATACTGAGCCAGATGGAAATAATAACAATAAAGGAAAAATTTTAGCATGTTCCTTTAGTAATAACTCAATTGGATTAGAAATATTAAATATTTCTAAAACTCAGGTTGAAATAAATGACAATAATTTTC
>CALIGP010000181.1 GCA_938021455.1 uncultured Lewinella sp.
AAGGCATCGAGTCGCCTGATCAAGTCTTTTGTTTTGTCGTTGTATTCGAAGTGCATGAACTAGGCTTTTAGTCGTTGGCGGCCAAGGTTAGCGAATAGTTTAGCGGCCACACCAAACTGTTCCATTCGTGGATCTTTCGTAGATCCCGCCACATAACGAGCGTAAAGCTGCTGAACGATCACGGCTGGTTTAAAGTAGGAAAAAGCCTCGTACCAATCCATTCGGCTTAGGTCCAAACCGCTGAATTCGGCATACTTTTTCCGCAAGTACGTTTTATCCGGCCATTCCCCGTTTAGCAGGTTGATGGGCATGGTGGCGTCGGGCCAATAGCTCAATAATCCAGCCAGATCAATCAGTGGATCGCCCAGGGTGGCCATGTCCCAATCAAAAACAGAGGTGACTTGGTCTGGGTTATCTGCCTGGAATTGGCAATTATCAAATTTGAGGTCGCCGTGGACAATGCTGACCCGCTGCGGAACGGGAATATCCTCCGGCAGTTTTTCCGCCAGGTAGCTCATATCCTCGTTCTCTTCGAGTTTAGCGAGGTTCCATCGTTTCGTCCAGCCCTTAAGTTGGCGTTCGGCGAAGCCCTCCGGTTTACCAAGTTCGCTTAGTCCGGCGGCGGCAACATCTACCAGATGGAGATCGGCGCAAACGCGCATAAGAGCGTCCGTTAGCCGAGTTTTGGTCGGCATATCACCCGTAAAGCAATCCGGGAGTTCCTTTCGGATCACGACGCCGGTTCGGCGCTCCATGAGTACAAAATCGGCTCCAATAATGTCGTGGTCCGTGCAGAGCAGGTGGGCGCGGGGCGCAGGTGCAAAGTAAGGGTTAAGCGCAGAGAGAACCCGATGCTCCCGGCGCATGTCGTGCGCTCCCGGAGCAATTTTCCCGAAGGGCGGACGCCGAAGCACCATCTCTTCTTCGCCAAAGCGAAGGAGGTAGGTCAGGTTGGCGTGACCTCCATGAAACTGCCCGACGGAGAAGTCTCCCGTCAGCTCCGGAAGCTGCGTCCGGAGATAAGATTCCAGCCGGGGCCAGTCCAGTTCTTCGCCGGGGCGAATGTTTTTATAATCTTGCATGATCGTTTTTGTACCGCCGACCTCCGTCGGCGGAAATAATGATTCGCCGACGGAAGTCGGCGGTACAAACTAGCCAAAAGCCACGTCCATCGCCGCACAGATTTTGCTAACGGCTTCCTCCAGGTCCTTGATGGAATGCGCGCCGGATACAAAGCCTACTTCGTAGCCACTTGGGCCCAGGTAAACGCCGGTTTGCAGCAGTTCGTGGTGGATGACCTTAAAGTACTCCATATTCGCGGCATCGATCTGATCAGAGCGGGTAATTCGCTCGTTACCAAAGGCCAGCCAGAAGATAGAACCGATGTGTGGCACGTGTAGCGGGTAGCCTTTCTCCGTAGCGTAGGCTTCTATGGCGGTGGCCATCGCGTGTGTTTTTTGTTCCTGCAGTTCGTAGAAGCCGGGCGTGAGACAGAGCTCCAGGGCCGCCAGGCCGGCGGCCATCGCTACCGGGTTGGCACTCAGCGTACCGGCCTGGTAAACCGGGCCGACGGGCGCAATGTGGTCCATAATCTCAGCACTGGCAGCGTAGGCCCCAACCGGGAAGCCGCCGCCAATTACTTTGCCGAAAGTGATGATATCTGGCTTAACGTCGTAATAACCTGCTGCGCCGGTGAATCCCACCCGGAACCCAGAGATGACTTCATCAAAGATCAATAATACGTTATGCTTCCATGCCTTGATGCGCAAGCACTTTAGCCAGCTGGGATCCTGGATCAACAGACCGTTGTTGGCAGGGATGGGCTCCACGATAATACAGGCGATCTCATCAGCGTGCTTCGAGAGCGTCTCTTCCAGCAGGTCTCGGTCATTGAGAGGTAGAATGATGGTATCTGCAGCAACATTCTCGGGCACACCAGCCGAAGAGCTGGTGCCAAAGGTGGCCAGTCCGGAGCCGGCTTTCACCAGCAGGCTATCCACATGACCGTGATAACAGCCGTCAAACTTGAGAATCTTGTTTCGCCCGGTTACCCCGCGCGCCAGCCGTAGTGCACTCATCACGGCCTCCGTACCAGAAGACACAAAACGGATCCGCTCTACGTAAGGGTGATTATCCAGAATGAGTTTACCAAGTTGGTTACCCAATCGGTTAGGCGTACCAAAGCTAGTCCCTTTTTTAACCGTCTCCATCACTTTATCCTCAATATACTCGTTGGCATGACCGTGGATGAGCGGGCCCCAGGAGCAGCAGAAGTCCAGAAACTCATTATCATCCTCATCCGTCATCCGGCTTCCCTTCCCTTCCTTAATGAATAAAGGCGGACCGCTTACACTACGAAAGGCTCGTACGGGGCTATTAACCCCACCGGGGAAGTACCCCTGTGCTTCAGCAAAAAGATCAGCGGATGATTGACGGGGAATACGTTGTTCGAACTTCATGGATTGGCTTTAGTGGTCGCAAGGTATAAAGCATGGGCAAGAATCTCATCAATGAAAAGTCATGTCCTTAAAAGAAATTGGCCTTGCCTAAGAGCCCGGCGTAAATCCCACACAATTGGGTGTTAAAAACGGTCTGATTTTTTGTTTAAATTTAATCAATAGGTCATATTTAACTTTCCCTCTTATCACGAAAAAAACATAAGTATCTGATAAACAGATAGTTAAAAAACTGGCACGGTTATTGAGTGTGTACTGGCAGCAAAAGACGCTGAGACGTCGACCATACATACATTCAAGTAAATTCAGTATAGATTATGACTAACCAAGAGTTCACCCACGAGATTACCAAGTTAGAACGCCTTTTATTCTCTTTCGCCCTACGGCTGACCAGCAATCGTGCCGATGCTGAAGACCTGATGCAAGAAACAAGCCTTCGTGCTTATCGTCATAAAGAAAAATTTGCCAAGGGAACCAACTTTAAAAGTTGGGTTTCCACCATCATGCGCAATGCCTACATCAATAGGTACCGCAAGATGAAGACCCGCCGACACATCAACAACAGCATCGAAAACTATTCCTATGCTTTGGAAAACAATAACACTATTCCAAATCAAGGAGAGCACGATTTACGCTTGCAGGAGCTAAAGAAAATGCTCAATAGCGTTGGAGATCTATACAGTGTCCCTTTCCTAATGTTCCACCGCGGATTTGAATATAAGGAAATTGCTGAGAAGCTAAACATCCCTATCGGCACCGTAAAGAGTCGCATTTTTCTCGCCCGCCAGCGAATGAAAAAAATGATCGGTGAGCGCCACCAAAACTAAAACTCTGGCCCTTTTAGCATTAGCGTTATTCAACAAAAATTTGCCGTGTTCCCATTGGGGGCACGGCTTTTTCTTTTTGCCTAAGCGTTTAATTGGAAAAACAGACTACTACACCACTCCCCACCAATAACCCGCCATTCCCTAAGTCATACGGGGTTTAGAGTCTATACAAATTAGTTTTAAGTAAATTCGTGTCATACTCTCTGATTAGGATTTTACGATACACACACAAATGACGACCTCTCCTCCCGGTGGTGGGCAGGACGCGCTAATTGAAAGCCTTAAAAGGCAGTTAGCCGTCTCCCAAGCCGAAGTAAACCTGCATTTGGCGGAAGTCCGCCGCTTTTCCTTTATTGTCTCCGAAATAACGGAAGCTGCCGAAGGTGGCATCTTCGTTCGTCAGAATGTTGAGGCAGACTACATGTACATTTCCGAGCAGCTTGCTGAAATCCTCGGATACGGTGACATCGGAATGCCCCCCTCTTACCGGCAATTTCTGGAGCAAATCCATCCCGAAGATCTCCAGCGAGCGATGGATCTTGCGGCGGCGCGGCAACCTGCCCCCTCTCTTGCAAACACTGCTCCTGAA
The DNA here is from genome assembly GCA_938021455.1 of uncultured Lewinella sp. GTDB lineage: Bacteria > Bacteroidota > Bacteroidia > Chitinophagales > Saprospiraceae > Neolewinella. Next base: position 3,873 of record CALIGP010000181.1, read on the forward strand.
TCAGCAGCCAGCACCGGCGTCCGCGCCCCCGAGGCACAAAGCGTGCTGTCTTTGCCCAGTAAAAAAACCATTCCCCTCAACATCTTTACTACCGGTGCGGGTGCGCATTCGGAGTTTCGCTACCGAAATCAAACAGGGGATTACCGCTGGTTCCGGGCCAGTGCCAAACGCTATCAACCAGAAGCCGGACCAGAGCAAATCATTGGTCTCATCCTTGACATCAACGACATTAAACTGCTCGAAGAGCAACGCCGTGCGGTAAATGAGGAGCTCAAAGCCTTCATGTACAGCGTAGCGCATGATCTGCGGGCGCCCGTGCGCCATATTGCAAGCTTTGCCGAAGCGATCCGCGAAGAGCCAGAAGCTCCGGCTGAAGATCGGGAGCTTTACCTCAATTACGTTGAGCAATCCGCTGACAAACTCGCTAAGATGATTGACGGGCTACTCATGCTCAGCCGCAACCAACGCAATGAACCGAAGATCATTCCGGTTAACGTGGAAGAAATGCTCGGTCAGATCATTGATGCCACCCGTCAAACAGAATTACAGGCAGAGGAACTGGTCATCGAGCACGATGCCTTTCCTATCATTTATACCGATGCCGGGCTTCTGGAGCAGGTGCTGCAGAACCTTCTCTCCAACGCCATTAAGTATTCAAGCAACCGGAAAAAGTCCGTTGTCCGTATCCGATACTACCTGCAGGAAAGCCAGCACATCATTAGCTTTTCTGATAACGGCGTTGGCTTCGATCCCGTTTACGCCGATAAGCTGTTCCAGCTCTTCAGCCGCTTGTACGTTGAAAACGATATTCCCGGAACGGGCGTTGGCCTGGCAAGTGTCCATCGTATCATGCGTAACCTCGGTGGTGTGATCGAAGCCGATGGCATACCCGGTAAAGGAGCAACATTCACCATTCGCCTGCCAGTAAAAGTAGGCGCGACTTCTGCTTTCTAACCATTTTCCCTTACCTTACCGATGTTATAATCCCTACATTATTGAAGAGGACAGCAACCGGTGTCTTGTTTACATCACCCGCTCTTTTCCTTCTACCTACCGATCAACGGAAAGCTGCAATGACACCCCACCGTGTACTCCTGATTGAGGATGACCCGCTCGAGGCGGCGCTCGCCAAACGTACGCTACGACAAATCGACAAAAACATCGACGTAGTCTTCTTGCGCGATGGCGCTCATTTCCTGCAATTCTACCAAAAAAACCATCCGGTTAAGGGCATTAGTCTGGCCATTATGGACTTGCACATGCCCCGTGTGGATGGCTTCGCTGTGCTAAAGAAACTACAAGACAGCGGGCAACGTGCCCCCTTCCCCATCGTTATGTTCTCCAGCTCAGAAGACCAGGAGGAAATTGACCAGGCCTATTCTTTAGGTGCCTCGGCTTTCGTAAGAAAGCCCACCGTCCCGAAAGCCTATCGGGCAGCGATGGAACATATTGTTAACTTTTGGCTGACGACTAACCGGCGGTAGACGGCTACGCCTTTTAGACGCTGCGCTTTTAGGCTGCCGCATGTTGGAAGACGGCTCTAAAGCGACGCGTCTAAAAAGAGCGAAGCGATGTCTAAACATGAGTCATCCCTAATTTTTGGGTGAGATGACCATGTATCCTGGCAAAGAATAGGGTTTTAGCGATCAGCGGACAGCATTCAGACAAAACAGCTCTGAATGCTGTCCGCTGATCGCTTTTTTATGCCAACCAAACTG
>CALIGP010000182.1 GCA_938021455.1 uncultured Lewinella sp.
CTTTTTCAATGAGGAAGAGAGACTGGTCTTTTCTGATGCGAATAATCCAGATTGCATAATAGAGCTCAATCTATTTGCTCCGGATGACTGTGTGACTACGGATCCATGTTTCGGCTTTTTTATGGGCCTGCAGTTGGAAGGCGCCTGTGATAGTACCTCTTTTTTATCCGTCTTTTTTGAAGGAGGGAATTTCCCCATGGTGGTTGAACTAAGAGAGTCTGATCTTGCAGAGGTTATTCAGGTCGATAGCTTCGTTTCACCAAACGGGACTTCTTTCACGATCGAAGACCCCGGCACTTATTCTGTTACCGCAACGGACCCTAATGGTTGCCAGCTGGTCGAAATTTTCACCATTAGCGAAGGTTGTGGTGCTATTTCCGGCTTCAGCTGGTTAGACAGTAATGATAACGGCCTGCGAGATGAAGATGAAACGGACGCAAGAGCATTAGTAACGTTATGGAGAGGGGATGAAGTGAGAACCCGATCCGTTGCCACGGATGACGCTGGGCGCTATGTCTTCGAAGGGGTGCCGGCAGGAGATTATTTCCTGGAGTTTCGTTCTCTGGTAGATGGGCGTGAGCTAACCAGCTATCAGACTGGAGATGATCCTACTATTGATAATGATGCCCGCGAAGGCGGCTTCACGGATCCTTTTACCGTTGAAGTTGGAGGCTTCGTTGAAAATATTGACGCTGGCTGGTTGGCGGCTCCATGTTTTGTGGATGGAATAGTCACCAATGCGGAGTGTAACGGGCAGGATGGATCGATTCAAGTCCTAGTCGGAGGAGTAGAACCCTACGCTTTTGAATGGAGCGATGGATCTACAGTAGCGGATCGAACTAACCTACCCGCCGGGACTTATTTCGTTAGCGTAACCGACGCTGTTGGATGTACAGCAACGGCCGTTTTTAACGTTTTAGAGTCTACTCAAATGAGCGTCTTCATCCAGCAATCTGGTGGTGAATGCGATGAGACGGCTCAAGTTCCCAGCTTATTCGCTACGGTAACGGGAGGAACGGCACCCTATACCTACACTTGGTCCGCTGATGGTGCAGTGATTGCTACCACTGCTGGCGTTGAGCAAGTGACCCCGGACGTGTTATACTCGCTAGCGGTTACGGATGCTAACGGTTGTACCGTTTTCTCTGAAATCGTTTTCCAGCCACAGGGGACAACTATCAACTTTTTCGCTCCCTTCTACCTCCCCTGTGATGACGGCACGGTAACGCTGTCAACGGGTGATTTCACTGATTTTCTCGAATACCAATGGTTTACCCCCGCCGGAGATACACTCTTCGGCCCTGAGGTGGAGGTTTCCGAACCAGGAAGCTACTTTGTTTCAGCCGTTTCCCCAACGGGTACTTGTTTCCTGCAGGGTAACGCCTGGGTGGTGGAGACGTCGATTGCAAATCTGGACATCGAAATTCGGACCTACGGAGATTCCATCTGTGGCGAAACGGATTGTCTTTACCTGGAAGAAGAATTTGGTTTTGAACTGCTGGAAACGGTAATGGTCGAATGGACTTTCCCGAACGGTGAAACGCTGCTGACGAATCCATGGGTCGCTATCTGTGGTTCCGGTTCAGGTCTCTTCTCCGCTCAGATAATGGGCGAATGTGATACCGTCACTCTTTCCCTACTGATAGAAGATGATGTAGAATGTTCGGCCCTAAATGGTGTGTTATACGTAGACCAGGATGGAGATTGCTCGCTTGATGGAGAAGACACCCCCGCATCCGGCATTATCGTTGTCGCCACTTCTGCTACGACTGGTGAGCAGTACTACGCCATTACCAATACGGATGGGGAATACGGCTTCAATATTCCCGTAGGAGATTACACCGTCCGTCCCGTAGTGGATGTGGACCTGCCCTTCGGCACTTGTGAGCCACCCGCTGGCGGAACGGTAATGGCCGGATCGGTAACGAACGTTGATGTGTTCCTTCCGGCTTTGTTGGACTGTCCACTAATGACAACCTCCGTTTCCATCCCTTTCCTCCGCCGTTGTTTTGATAACGTAGCTTACGTTGATTACGCTAACGTTGGCTCCACGTCCGTAGACGATGTAACGCTTACCGTTACGCTGGATGACTTCCTGATCAACGTTGTGCCAAGTATTCCTGCTGCCAGCCAGGACGGAAATACCTTTACTTTTAACCTGGGCACGGTGAACCCCTTTGAACGCGATAGAATCTTCTTTACGTTCACCGTTAGCTGCCAAGCCTTCCTGGGGCAATCACACTGTATTGAGTCAGTGGTCAGCCCGAGCCTCCCCTGTAAAACGCCAGATGACTGGAACGGCGCACTCGTCAATGTCTCTAGCGGACAGTGTGACGGCGATCAGGTGACTTTCTCCATCCAGAATGTTGGAGATAACCCCATGAGTATTCCGCTGAGCTACGTGGTGGTCGAAGATGGCATCATGATGTCCGGTGCACCTACTGAAGTAGAGTCACTGCCTGCGGGAGAAATCTTCGAGGTTAATCTACCCGCTAACGGACGTACCTACCACGTCATCACCAATCAAGAGCCTAATGCACCGGCTTCCCCAACGCCTACTGCGGTAGCAGAAGGTTGTAATACGAACCCTAATGGAGCTACTTCCTCAGGCTTTGCTAACATCATTGCCCTGGGTAATGACGTGCCTTCACAGGCCATTGCTTGCCGTCAGAACGTCGGAGCTTATGACCCGAACGACAAAATGGGCTACCCATTGGGCTACGGCGGTGGTAATATCGCAGAGGGAACTCGCCTCGAGTACGCGATTCGTTTCCAGAATACGGGAACGGACACGGCTTTCAATGTGGTTATTCAGGATACCCTGTCCGAAGCACTTGATCTCGCCAGCTTCAAGGTCGAGAGTGCCAGCCATGACTACACGGTTTCCATTGATACCAACCGGGTGATTACGTTCAACTTTGCCAATATCGCCCTGCCGGATAGCAACGTCAACCTGGCGGCTAGCCAGGGGGTAATCAACTTTAGCATCGATCATGCGGCGAGTCTTCAGCCAGGGGACTTGATCCTGAACGAGGCATTGATCTACTTTGATTTCAACGAGCCCATTATCACGAACCTGAGCCGTCACATTATCGCTAAAGACGGCTTACCAGTAGGTACCCGCCAGCAGCGGGCGCGTCAGGTAGCCGTTGGTATCTCTCCGAACCCAGGGCCTGGTCTCATCAAGGTGGATATCCCTCGCGCAGAAGTAGAACTGAGCGATGTGCTGACCGTAACGGACCTGTATGGACGCCAGCTGGCATCTACTACTTACGGACAGTTGAGCAGCAACTGGAACGTCAGT
>CALIGP010000183.1 GCA_938021455.1 uncultured Lewinella sp.
CGCGGATTGTACGGCCGTTCATTGGACGCAGACTCGGAGATCACCATCACGAATGGAGCAACCGAAGCCATCTTTAGCGCCATCACCGCCCTCGTTCGGGCGGGCGACGAAGTGATCGTCTTCGAACCCGCCTACGACAGCTACGTTCCGGCCATTGAGGTCAATGGCGGGGTGGCCGTTCCTCTACGGCTAAGGAGCCCGGACTACCGGATCGACTGGGACGAAGTCAAGAACAAGGTCAGTCCGAAAACGCGGATGATCATGATCAATACGCCGCACAACCCAACGGGGACGGTACTAGATAAAACGGACCTGGAGGCATTGCAGTCGATCACCGATGATACGGATATCCTGATTCTCTCCGACGAAGTCTATCAGCACCTAATCTTCGACGGTCGGCAGCACGAGAGTGTTTTGCGCTATCCGGAGCTGTATCGCCGGTCCATCATCACGATGTCCTTCGGGAAAACTTTCCACGCTACGGGCTGGCGGATCGGCTACTGCATCGCCCCGCCGGACATCACGGCGGAGATCAGGAAGGTACACCAGTTCAATACCTTCAGCATCAACCGGCCGCTGCAACACGCGCTGGCGGATTATCTGGCGGAGCCGGCGCATTACCGCTCTTTACCGGACTTTTATCAGGGCAAACGGGATGTTTTTCTGGCGGCGATGAAGGAGTCGTCCTTCGAGTTTCTGGATTGCGCGGGGACGTATTTTGCGCTGGCGTCTTACCGCCAGCTATCCGACCTCGGTGATCAAGAATTCGCTCGTTGGCTAACGCGGGAGAAGGGCGTAGCGACCATTCCCGTCTCTTCTTTTTATTCGGACGGGACGGATGAACACATCATTCGATTTTGCTTTGCGAAGACGGAGGAGGTGTTGTTGGGGGCGGCGGAGCGGTTGGGCGGGTAAGCGTCCCGCGAGCTTTTCATTGCACCTGCGTCCGCGCCCAAATGATGGCTATTCTGGCGCGGCCGCAGGTGCAATGGAAACTTGAAGGGGCAAAGAGACGGTCATCGGATACGTTTTTTGCCTGACGTAGTCGGCAAAAACTCATCCGATGTCTCGGCTCGATTCTCTGCTTTCAACGAAAGTCCTACATTGCCTATTCCTAACCGTCTAAACATGACCGACCTCCATATCACCCTCCTCCAAGACAGCATCGCCTGGGAAGACCCCGCCGCCAATCTCGCGCACTACGCCGAGATGATGGCCCGCATAGACGGCCCCACCGACCTCATCATCCTCCCCGAGATGTTTACTACGGGTTTCACTATGGACCCCGCCGCTAATCCGGAAACAATGGGCGGTACGGCCATGCAGTGGATGCAAGCCCAGGCGGCGAAGTACCAGACGGCAGTGGTGGGTAGTCTCGTGATGGAAGAGGAGGGGAAGTATTACAATCGCCTCATCTGGATGGACGAAGACGGAAGCCACCATGCCTACGATAAGCGCCACCTCTTCGCCATGGCCGGCGAGCATGAGCATTATGTAGCCGGAACAGAACGCTTAATCGTTGAATACAAAGGCTGGCGCATCTGCCCGCTGATCTGCTACGACCTCCGCTTTCCCGTCTGGGCCCGCAACGACGATGCTTACGACCTGCTGATCTACACCGCGAACTGGCCCAACAAGCGATCTTACGACTGGCTCACCCTGCTCAAAGCCCGCGCCATCGAGAATCAGTGCTACGTTGCGGCGGTGAACCGGGTGGGCACTGACGCCAACGGCTACGAATACAAGGGTGATAGTTGTGTGGTTGACCCTGGCTGGAGACACACCCTTTACCATGTGGAGAAGATGGAGGCAGTACACACGGAGACCCTATCGGCCGCCCACTTGCAGGAAGTACGGCAACGACTTCCCTTTCTGCAGGACCAAGATGACTTTGAGATACGATAAGCCACCCAGGCCCGGAGGGCCGTCTCTTGTAGCGAGGGGTGAGCGCCGATCCGCAGGATCTAGCGGAGCCCCTCGTTTTCGTTGAATCAGCCCATGCCCGCGGCCCCGCCCTTCATTTTCGTTATTCTGTCTTGCGTACGATCAATCGGAGAAGCCAACGCTCAACGATAGACAATACGAACAGGTTATTGAAAATATGGAACCACAAGCGCCCAACCAGCTCTCCGAACAATTACTGCTCACCGTCAAAAAGCAGCAGGACACTACTGCTCTTCAAAAACAGATGGCTACTCTATCGCTCCCGGCGCTGCAAACAGCACTCGCCAGCGACGATCAAAAGAAAGCTTTCTGGGTCAATATTTATAACGCCTATTACCAAATCCTGCGGATTGAGCAGCAAATGGATAAGCCTGATATCTACCGAGAGCGAGCCTTCACCATTGCTGGAGAGCCGTTTAGTCTTGACGACGTTGAGCATGGTATTCTGCGGAAATTCCGCTACAAATATTCATTCGGTTACCTGTCTAATCCTTTTACCTCCAAACTAATCAAGGACCTGGCGGTAGAGGAACTGGATTACCGCATTCACTTTGCCCTGAACTGTGGAGCCAAGAGCTGTCCGCCCATCGCATTTTACAAGGTGAAAAGTATCAATAGCCAACTCGATCTGGCGACCCAGGCTTTCCTGGAAGGAGAGACCGACTTTAATGCGGAGAATAAGGTCGTACACGTCACGGCTTTGTTTCAGTGGTTTGCGGGGGACTTTGGTGGTAAAAAAGGCATTCGGGAAATTTACCGGCAGCAATTAGAGAAAGACATTACTGGTTACACCATCAAATACAAGGAGTATTCCTGGGAGGATGATTTAGGGAATTTTGTTGCTTAGCTGTACCCCCGGCTTCAGCCGGATGGTCTTCATCAGCCCCAACCAATACCACTTGTCGCCGTTGTAGGGTTAGCGCCAACACCTTCGCTTTATGAAACACATCGTCATTACTGGTGGAACCGGATTCATCGGCCGTTCTCTTGCCAATCAATTATCCGGCGACGGTTACCGCTGTACCTTGATTGGGCGGAATAAGCCGAGTGCTTTGGGTGGGCACAGCTTTGCCGCCTGGGATGGCCGGACAATGGCTGGCGACTGGATCAGTGCCTTATCCGGAGCTACCGCCATCGTTAACCTGGCGGGCAGATCGGTGGATTGCATCAAATCCCCAGACAATGTCGATCAGATCCTTCGCTCCCGAATAGAATCTACCCGGGTAATTGGAAAGGCACTGCAGCAAGTAGAGAATCCGCCCCGAGTCTGGGTACAAATGAGCACCGCTCATATCTACGGTGATTCACCGGACGTGACCTGCAAAGAATCTTCACCCTTTGGCTACGGGCTGGCGCCCTATGTTGGTCAAAAGTGGGAAGAGGCTTTCCATACCGCTCTGCTGGAAGGGATGCGTGGGGTTGTCATCCGCACCAGCTTTGTGTTGGGGAAGAATGGTGGGGCGTTAGAGTCACTCTTGCGCATTACCCGGCTTGGCCTGGGGGGAACCGTCGGCAACGGTAAGCAAGGGATGAGCTGGATCCATGAATACGACATGAACGCCATCCTGCAACGGGGTATTGAAGATTCGTCCATGTCCGGGGCTTACATCGCTTCCGCACCGAACCCGGTAAATAACAAAGCCTTCATGAAGGCGCTTCGCCAATCAGCTGGTATCCCCATCGGTCTGCCTGCCCCTGAAATGATGGTCCGCTTCGGAGCGCATAACATCTTCCGGACGGATCCTGAACTGGCGCTTTATGGTCGATATGTGGTGCCGCAGCGACTACTGGACGAGGGTTTTGGTTTTCGATTTCCTGACTTGGAGGGAGCCTTGAGGGATTTGGTGTGACTTGCCCCTCCGGCTGAAGCCGGAGGTACAGCTGTACCCCCGGCTTCAGCCGGAGGGTAAACAGTCTGCAAATCCGTATTTTTAGAACACGCCAAACACGAAACCGCCATAGATGACCAATCTAACCATCAAGCAAGACCCCCGCATGGAAGCCAAGTTCCAGTCTTACGCTGAAGATACCCGCGTAAACCTACTCCAACTCAGGGAGCTGATCATGGAAGTCGCCCGGGAGGAAGATTCCATCACCTCCATCGAGGAGACCCTCAAATGGGGAGAACCCAGCTACTTGGCGAAGAAGGGTAGTACGATCAGAATCGACTGGAAAGCAAAATCACCGAACCAATACGCTATCTATTTCAAGTGCACCAGCAAACTGGTGGAGACCTTCCGGGAGGTTTACGGCGATACGTTCAGCTACGAAAATAACCGCGCTATCCTCTTCAAGCCGGGGCAGGAAGTGCCGGAGCAAGAACTCAAAGAGTGCATCCGGATGGCACTTCGCTACCATGATTTGAAGCATTTACCTCGCCTCGGGAAATAAAATTAAGCGCTAAAAGCCAGCAAATACGGGCGTTTTCGAATCTATTACGATAAAAATCGTAGATAGATTTGCATCTACTACGATAACACTCGTACATTTGCTACGAGCAAAATCGGAATAGAATGTCAAAAGACAAGAATACGCAGCCTACAGCATCGGAACTAGCCGTGCTTCAACTCCTCTGGGAGCGGGGCCCGCTGGCGGTGAAGGAGATTCATGGAGAACTCTCCAAAGAACGGGACGTAGTTTACACCACTGTATTGAAAACCATGCAGGTGATGTTTGAGCGCGGTTTCCTGAGCCGGGAAAGCCAGGGCCGTAAGCATATCTACACTGCCGCTATTGCCCAGGAAGACACTCAGAATAGTTTGCTGGACACCTTTATCGATAAGGCCTTCGGCGGCTCCGCCAAGGAATTGGCCATGCGCGCACTGGGTAATTACAAAACGAGCCAATCGGACATCGACGACCTCAAGGCACTCATCAATAAGCTGGAAAATAAGCAATAATGATTGAGCAAATCTTCTCCCCCGAACTGATCCAGGCCCTGGGCTGGACCCTGGTGCATACCCTCTGGCAAGCAGCGCTTTTTGCGCTGCTCCTCGGCCTTGCCCTCTTGCTCTTGCGCAAGTACAGCGCCCGCACCCGCTACGTGACGGCCATCGGTGTATTGGCGGCTTTTTGCCTGACGACGCTGTTGACTTTT
>CALIGP010000184.1 GCA_938021455.1 uncultured Lewinella sp.
AGGGCTACGCTTTTGAGGCATCGGTGGCGAACCTGGCCTACGCCAAATCTCATGGCATCAACGAGCTGCTGGCCATCACCCTGCCCACGAATGGGCCGAGTTTACGCTTACTGGGCAAGCTGGGTTTTGAGCGGGAGAAGATGATCCGGCTGGCGGATGATCCGGAGGAATTGGTGTTGTTGCGGCGGATTTAGAGCTTCTCGATACTGGCAATGAACTCTTTGGAATAACCGACTTCTATCTGCTCCACCTTTCCTTCTTCGTCAATGATAACGAAGGTGGGGTAAGCTCTGATACCGTAAAGCCTGTCCGGCTCCCGGGCCTCCGGAATGGCGATGAAGGGCATTCCCTTGTTTTTGTAGTGGGTTCTGATCTCCTTCGGCTTGTTCATATAGCTCAGATAAACCCCCTTCATTTCGTCGGCTAATTCAAATCCAGGCCGGTTAAAATCTTTCATCGCCATCTCGCAACCGCCGCAACCAATGAAGGAAAAATTAAGCATCACTCGCTGCCCCGAATAGTCACTCAGGGTAAAGGTTTCGCCATCAAGCGTGGTGGCGGTAAAATCAGGAGCAGCTTCTCCGACGGTAATTTGGCCTTTTTCTCTACTTTCGTCGTAGGCCGTTTCGGTTGTTTGCCCGTAGCCCATTGGGGTGATGTATTTGAGTGGTTCCAGTTTGTTCTCTTCGTAGTTTTCGTACCAGTAGGAAATCACTTGATTTAAGCGTTCGTTTGCCCAATTAACGGACTGCTGACCAACTACCTTTTTGGTCTTTGGATTGATAAACAAGTATTCATGCGTCTGATAAGTTACAGTATCAGCCTTTTTGAAATAACTGCGATAGGTATACATTCTCGTCGAGCGGCCCGCAAAAGTCGTATCCCTTTTATACGTCCAACCCGATATAGAGAGTAAAAATTCAGGAGAAGTAGAGATGGTGCCACGGTTACTCAGATCTCCCGTAAAATTAGCGACTGTTTCCTCCTCTGTCCGCTTGATGGTTAGCTTATCATCATGCAGTACCAGCCCTGAGCTTTCGCCAATTAGCCAGGAGTCATAGTCATCGGCCACCCTGATGTAGTCATAGTCCCAGGTCGGCTTCTCATTGCGGTAGAGCTTCACCGTACTGAAAGAGGTATCTGCCGTCCCCATAAACCGGTTATCCCATATCTCATGCAGTTCGTAGCTGATGGATTGCGCCATGGCCGTTTTTGCCCGGACGTCGGCCAGGATATCTTCGGGGCTTTCCGGATGGCAGGCAAAAAATAGTGGCAGGAATAATAGTGGGAGTAGATGCTTCACGGTAATAGGTCTTGTCATTAGGTTGTTGCATACAAATATAGACAAAGGAATTGGGGCGCGGACGCAGGTGCAAAGCAATACCTTTTGGAAGCAAAGACAGGTCGGAACCTTTCTCCGGCTACCCCGGCAACGGCTAAGCACAGCCGGTGCTGTTACATAAAGGTCTAAAACCATTTAAAAGTCTCTCCTCCATCTCCTTTTCTCCTCCCGCTCCTCCGGAAAAGCCTGTTTGGCAACGGCCATTGGGTGGCTTAACGGGGTCCAGGTAGCAGAATGGTTTTCCGAAGGAGTTGGAGGAGAAGAGGAGCGGGAGGAGAGACCATCAGTCACAAAACTGTACCTTAAGCTCCCAAATTAAAACAACCATGCTGAAGCTCGCTTTCCCTTGCTTTCTCATTCTCCTCTTTGCATCCTGCGGTCCCGCGCCCGAAAACAGCTCCACTACGGATGCCTCTATCATAGACTCCGCCACCATTGACCGCCACCTGGCCGAACTGGCCAGCGACCGATACGGCGGCCGCCTCCCCTTCAGCGAGGGCGAAACACTGACGCTTGACTACCTCGAAAAGGAGCTCAAAGCCCTTGGTCTTAGCCCCGGAAACGGCAACAGCTACCGCCAGGAAGTACCCATGGTCGAAATCACCGGAACGCCCGCAGAAAGTATCGGCCTGAAAACTTCCACGGGCAATCTTCTCTGGGGTCTTGGATCAGACTACGTCACCTACAGCGAAAAAGCCCAGGAGGAAAATACGGTAGCTAAATCAGACATGGTCTTCGCGGGCTTCGGCATCGTTGCCCCAGAATACGGCTGGAACGACTATGAAAGCATGGACGTGACGGGCAAAACCGTCGTCGTGATGGTCAACGATCCCGGTTACTACACCGAAGACACGACCCTATTCAAAGGCAAGGAGATGACCTACTACGGTCGCTGGGATTACAAATTCGCCGAAGCCGCCCGTCAGGGCGCCGCCGCCTGCCTGATCATCCACGAGAAGGGTGCGGCTGGCTACCCATGGTTTGTGGTCGAGAGTTCCTGGTCCGGTACCCGGCTAACACTCGAAGACGATGGCAGCCCTAAACTCGACGTTGCCGGTTGGATATCTCTGGATGCCGCTAAGAAAATGTTTACCGCCACCCGGCCAGACGTAACCGGATGGTTCGGGCTGGCGACAAAGCCAGACTTCAAAGCCATTCCTCTGAACACCCAACTCAGCACGGAGGTAAAAAATGAGCTCCGCCGCGATAAATCCTACAACATCATCGCTACCCTGCCCGGCGCGGAGCGTCCGGAGGAATACATCGTTTACACCGCCCACTGGGATCACATCGGCGTTGGCCCCGCCGTCAACGGAGATTCGATCTATAACGGTGCGCTGGACAATGCCTCCGGCACCGCCCAACTGCTGTCCATTGCCGAAGCCTACAGCAAACTACCCGAGTCGCCCGCCCGCTCGGTGGTCTTCCTCTTCGTTACCGCCGAAGAGCAGGGGCTTTGGGGCAGCGATTATTACGTCAAGAACCCCGTGTATCCACTAGCCAATACGGTGGCTAACATCAACATTGACGGCATCAACCCCATCGGCCCGGCGAAGGACCTAACCATTACCGGGCTGGGGCATTCCGAAATGGATGCTCTGGCGGGCGCAGAGGCGGAGGCGCAGGGGCGCTACGTTCAGGCCGACCCGGAGCCGGAAAAGGGATACTTCTACCGTTCGGATCATTTCAACTTCGCCAAAGCGGGTATTCCCGTATTATATGCTGCTGGTGGCTACGAGCATAAAACACTGGGCCGGGCTTACGCCAAAAAGCAACAAGACGAGTTCGTCGCTACCCGCTACCATCAACCATCGGATCAGTACTCCCCTGGCGAGTGGCCGCTGGGCGGCGCTGTGCAGGACGGAGAATTACTCTTCAACATTGGTTGGAAGCTCGCCACCGGCGAGCGCTGGCCGGCCTGGGATAAGGGGTCAGAGTTTTTTGTGGAGCGGGGGCGGTAGGGAGTAGATGGTAGTGTTGTAGACGGTAGTATTGTAGATTGTAGACGGTAGAGCTGTAGATGGTATATCGCCTACAATTCTCCAGCCTACCGTCTACTGCTCTACCGACTACAGTACTCCCTTACTGCATCTCGTCCACGAACAACTCAATGGACTGCTCAATCACATTAAGGTGACGCTCCAGCTGACCGATGAAGTCGTCTGACTTGTCTACGAAGAGCTCGACGGCGATCCAGACGTTGTCGTTCACGACGTAGGCTTTGGCGACCTT
>CALIGP010000185.1 GCA_938021455.1 uncultured Lewinella sp.
AAGCCAAGGTGCTGATGCACGGTCCTACTGTTATGGCCAACCCGTTGGCCTGCGCTGTGGCCATTGCCAGTATCGATCTATTACTGCAGAGCAACTGGGCCGAGCGCATCACCCTGCTTTCTAAAGACCTTTCTCTGCACCTGCGCCCCGCCGCCCAACTCCCGCTGGTGAAAGATGTTCGGGTGCTTGGTGGTATCGGGGTGATCGAAACTCATCGCCCCGTTCGGGTAGCGGAGATTCAGGCTTTCTTCGTAAAGCAAGGCGTTTGGATTCGGCCCTTTGGCCGGCTAATCTATCTAATGCCTCCCTACGTGGTGACGGAAGCGGAGGTTGAAAAACTCTGTGCGACAATGGTAGCAGCTTGTGGTGAGGCAGCGTTTTTTGTAGGGGAGGGGTAGATAAATTCAACATTGGGTTTCCCTGCCCCATGCGAGGCACTCCATCGCCGGCTGCGCCGCTCTTCCGTACCTCGCTAAGACGCTGGCCCGTCCCTATCGGGACTAGAGAAAATCAGACAGGATAAAAACCGCCATTGAACTTACGACCAGCTCTGTCGAGAAAATAAATCGTCAATCCAAAATCGAGAATCAAATATCTCTTTCTATTTTCCGCCTCCGGATTTAGGTTTCTTCTTAAACGGATTAAAGCGTTCCAGCTCTTCTTTGATCTTGTCGGCAGCCTCATTTACGCCCGGCGGCAAGGCCCTACGAATGGAGTCTAGTCGTGCAGAGTCAAGTTGTAGCTTCAGCTTATTAGCCGCTTCCTGCCGGAGGCGATCAGCTTGCGTCGCCGCAGCGCGGCGAATGCTATCCTGAATCTCCCGGCTACGGTTAGTGGCTATGGTGCGGAGGCTATCAATGCGGCGCTGGGCGTCTTCTTTTACCTTGTCGACTTCTTCGTTTACGCGTTCGGTGGCTTCTTCGCGGCGGGTGTCTACTTCGTCCTGGACGCGGTCTTTGACGGCGCCGACTACGGCATCCTGCACGGACTGCGGCTCACCGCCATTCGTGCCCAATAGCTTAAAGCTGGTGGTGGGGTCACTAATGCTGCCGCCCAAATTGATGGCAACGTTGAGCGTGTCACCCGGCGTAATGTCTAAGCCGAGTTTGCTGGCCTGACCAGCTAATTGATCGAGCGCAGACAGGGCGGTTCCCGTAACGATGTTTCCTTTGATCCATTCCCGGGGGATGGCCGCTTGAATCTGATAGTCCATGTCCATTTCCAGGCCGTGACGGCCGGATACCTGCAGGGGCATGCCCGCCAGCTTCAGCGTAAAGGGTTCGATTTCCACCTTACCTTCTTCAATTTTGAAGACGGTCATCAGGTTCTTAATGACGGTACTGTTTTTGAGCTCGTCTACGTTTAGCGCCTGACCAATTTTTTGGGCGGGCTTAAATTGAGCGAGCCGGGCTTCCGCCGTACGGAAAAGTCCCTTGGCATCGAGGGTGCCGAGCTTGGGGAAAAGATCCTGACCGAGCTTACCTTCCAGCACCAGGTCAGTGCTGAACTGCCCCTGTAGGAACTTACCTACGGGCGCTAAAGCAGCGAAGGTGTTGAGGGTACTGAAGGCCTGGTTGAAGTCCAGCGACTGCAGGTCATAGTGGAAGCGGAAGCCGGGGTCTCCGGGTTCGGAGGTGTCGTAGGCGCCGGCGAAGTTCATCCGCCCGCCCAGCAGGGCGGCGCTACCATCCTGAATGACGGCTTGTCCTCCCTGGACTAGTACCTGACCAAGGACATTCTCCATAGTTACGTTGGTGTACTTAACCACCTCCGCTACTACATCCATGTCGAGATTGATGTTGGTGGGTACGGGAATGGCGGCAGCAGCTTCTCCTTCAGCGCTACTGGCGGCAGGGGCTTCAGCGATGGCTTCTTCATCCATGAAGTCATCCAGGTTCAGCATTTTGGATCGTACGGACATCGCACCACCCAGGATGCCTTCTCCGAAGGTGTAATCGAACAGGTTGGTGATGGTTCCGGAGCCGGCGAAGTCGCTCTCTCCCATGGTTGCTCCGGCGCTGGCGATTTCCATCCGATTGGGCTTCACGTTGCCGATGGCACGAATGTCTTTCGGGCGGTAGCTGGCGTATTTGAGTTCGCCAATCTCTGCATCGACGTTGAAATCGAAGCGATCAAAAATGGCGGTCTCTTCGGCTTCGGTGGCGGAGCTGGCCGTCATCTCTGCTGGGCTGGCCATGGCGGCGACTTCTTCCTCAGGCATCCACTCGTCAGCGTCGAAGAAGTTGGAGCGGATCACCATGTCACCTCGCATCGTTTGCTCGGGGCTAAAGTAAGCGAGGGGAGTGGTGATCTTGCCGGAGGCCGCGATGTCACTCCGGCCGAGGTTCCCCTGGAATTCTGCGACGTTGATGGCCTGTGGCGTGAAATCAGCGGAGGCAGTGGCAATCTTTACGGAAGGGAGGTCGTCGGCGACGTAGACAAAGTCGCTGATCTGTACGTCTCCGCCCAGATTAACGTCCGCGTAACGCCCCGCGTCTAGCAGACTCTGACGCACGTTGTCCATCGTAATGTCCGCCACAATGATTCCGCCCAGCTCTCGAACGCCTTCCAGTGGAATGGCCTGCGACCATTTATGGAGGTCTAGTTTGCCGTTGACTTTAGCATCGATGTTCGGATCGCTGATGGGAGTTGACATCTTGAAGCGGCCACGGAAAGGATCGCCGCCCAGGTCAAAATCGAAACGGGGAATGTTGACTTCCAATTTGTTCAAATCGCTGCTGGGGCTATTCACCATCACTTGCGCATCAATGCCGTTGATGCCCACCGGACGACCGGGGTACTGCACACTGCCACCACTGATGTTACTCTTTACGGTGAAGGCAGGATAGAGTTCTTTTTCGCTGTTGAACGGGCCTTTGACGGTGCCCTGCAACGTGAAACTACCCTTCGTTTTTACCTGTTCGTAGCCCTGGGTGTAGGCTGCGGGAATGAGACTCCACAGTTGGCGGAAGTCATTGACGGGGGCTTCGTAGTTCAGGTCGAAGAGGATGTCGTCGTTGTCTTCCAGATCAATACTACCGCCAAAGACAAGATCTAGGGCGTTGAGGGTAACCTTATTGTCGAGGAAAGTATAGCGGCTGTTGTCTAGGTCCACATTAACCATCGCGTCAGCTACTGTTTTTACTTTGTTTAAGTAAGTAACACCACCTTGCTTGAGGGTCATTGCTTCAATGGTAGAGTAAGTGTCCAGGTCAAAAATGCTGGCAGTGAAGTCGCCGTCGCCTTCCGTTTCTAAGCCCTCAATTTTGAGGTAGGTGTCCGTGCTGCGATCATCGTACACAAAAGTGCCATCATGAATTTCGTAGTGAGACAGGTTTATTTGCGCGGACGCAGGTGCAGAGGAAGTTTCTGGAGCAGAGTCCGTTGATTCGGGAACGACCAGGTAGTTCGCCAATTCAGGGTTTAATACCAAAAGGTTGATCACGGGCTTGTCTAGCCGTACCTCATCAATGAGGTAGCTACCGTCTCCGGCAACGACGGACCAGAAGCCCAGGTCTACTTCCAGCGTTTCGCTGGTGGCCAGCGGCTTACCGGCGAAGGTGTCAACGCCAACTACCGTCAGGTCGCTGACGGAGAGGGTAATGTCCGGGAAGCTCCGCAGGAAGCTCAGGTCGATATCCGCGAAGTCAACTTCAGCATCTAGTGACTGATTGATGCTGGATTTTACATTAGCGACAATCTTATCCTTAAAGATGATTGGAGCTGCCAGCAAAAGGCCAATGCCTATAACAAGCAGCAGCACGAGGGCAATCAGGATTCGCTTAATGATTTTCATACAGTTGGTTTTATTCCAGAACGCAAAGGTAAGGTTGCGGCTAATGGATGGGCTGAAAAAACAGTTTGCACGTTTTTCTATGCGTTTTAACGAAGCCTTAAGGAAAAAGCCACATTCTTCTCTTGCTAAAACGTCATTAAGAGCGTAAAAATTTATAAACTGAAGCGAGTACCCTTGCTTCCTGCTGCCTTTCCTTTACCTTGCGGTCCCATTTATAAGGACTTTATGAGCGATACGATAGCAGCGCACACTTTTATCAATACTCCAGCCGGATTGGAATCATTTGCCGAAGAGTGCAAAGACATCAAGTGGATGGGCTTTGACACGGAATTCATTGGCGAAAAACGCTATTTCACGCTGCTCTGTCTGATTCAGATCAGCTGCGAACATGGGTACTACCTACTTGACCCCATCGCCGTAGAGGACCTGACACCTTTCCTGGAGATCCTTGAAGACCCGTCTGTAATAAAGATTACCCATGCTGGTGATAACGACTACCGACTGCTTTATCAGCAGTTTGGTACGGTGCCGAAGAACATCTTTGACACTCAGGTAGCCGCTGGCTTTATTGGTCACCGCTATCCAACGAGCTTTGCTAAACTGGTGGAAGCTGAAGTCGGAGACCGTCTTGGGAAAGGGTACGCCGTTACGGATTGGACTCAACGCCCCATGAGTGATAAGCAGGTGAAATATGCCCTCAACGATGTTATCTACCTCCGAAAGCTATACGATACGATCACGGCACAGCTCGAAAAAAATGGGCGACTGAGCTGGGCGACGGAAGAGTGCAACCTAATGGGGGAGGATAAGTACTACTATCGTAACCCCAACCACGAATTCCTCAACAGCAATCTGGCTCGTTCCAGCCGGACGAAGGAACGGGTGTTTCTGATCCGACTCTACGAATGGCGTCGTGCTACGGCGGAGGAAAAGAATTACAGTAAGGAGATGATCCTGCAAAGCAAGGTTATCGGTCAGCTCGTTCGCGGTGTCCGTGGCGGAAAGGAGGCCATGTTGGAAAGCCGCCGCTTACCCAATCGAACCATCAAGCGATACGGAGACATGTTCATGGACATGTACAATAAGCCCGCTACGGAGCAAGAAACTTCAGTAGCCAAGAGCGTTCAACGCCCTAGCCAGGATGATGAAGAAGATGATATGCTCGTAGAATTACTCTACCTCATCATGAAGTACCGCGCTAATGA
This sequence comes from uncultured Lewinella sp., assembly GCA_938021455.1. Lineage (GTDB taxonomy): Bacteria > Bacteroidota > Bacteroidia > Chitinophagales > Saprospiraceae > Neolewinella. The sequence goes on from CALIGP010000185.1 coordinate 5,002, forward strand.
AGCTAACATCAGTCATTCACTGGTGATGCCCCGCAATGCTATCCGCCGGATGAAGCAGGACGAAGAAGTTCGTCAGTCCATCCTAGGTAGCGGCTGGAGGGGAGAGCTGTTGGGCGAAGACTTCCTTAACTGGGTTCGTAACTTTGACGACCTGACGATGAAAATCGAAGGAGGGAAGATTGCTTTGATGGCCTAGCGGCGGCTTTAGCCGCCAGCTAGCAAGCGAAGCGCAGATGTATTAAATAGTTTTTTGCGCTTCGCTTGCTAGCCTGCCGCTGAAGCGGCGGCTACCTTAGCCCAAATATCCAGCAGCACCTTTTCCTCCCGTTCCCAAACCAGCTCTTCTGCGGCAACGGAGCAACGGACCTCGAGCTCTTCGTAGCTGACGGGGCGTTCGATCAGCGACTGGATGCTTTTAGCGAGTGACTTGGCCTTCAGGTCTTTTTGCAAAATGAAACAACCGTACTGTTGCTGCAGCGTCCGGTATTCCGGGAAGTCCATCTGTACGGAAGGTAGGCCTGCCTGGATGTAGTCTAAGGCCTTATTGGCGAGACTGTAATAATAACTTGGGCTGGAGCCATCGAGTAGGTTGAGCCCAAGCCATGCCTTGCCGGTAATGTCCGCCAGCTCCGCCGGCGGGCGGAAGCCCGCGAAGCGCACCCGATCACTGACCCCAAACATTTCACTGCACCTGCGTAAAGCGCCCTCCTCCGGCCCTGAACCAATGAGCCACAGCTCACATTCCGGTAGTTTTGCTAGGGCCGCAATGGCGGTCTTCAGCCCCCGGCCCGGGTTCAACATGCCCTGGTAGAGCAGGATCTTGTGATCTGGCGTGATGCGGTTGTCTGCCTTGCTACTCCGCAGCGGAAGGTTACGCACGGTACGGAAGGGCAGGCCATACTCCTGCTCTAGTTTTTGGGCGAGTTGCGGCGCCACGGTGTAGCGGGCATCCGTTCTGGGGACAAGGGCTTTGGCCATGCCCCGCCAGATACCTTTGACCATCGGGCGGCCCACCACCTCCGGTGTTTCACTAAACCACTCGTGGGCGTCAAAAACCAGCTTCGCCCGGCCACGGGTAAGCGCGATGCCGGCGGATAGCGTGTCGAGGTCTACCGAGCAGATCGCGTCGTAACGCCACAGCAATAGGCTACGGATGAGCTTTAAATTATACTCGGCGTAGAACTTCTTTCCAGAGATGTTCTTACAGCGAATTCGGTGTGTCTTGTAGGGCCGGTCGGGTAGGGGAAGGCTATCCGGTAGCTCTCGACCCACCAAGGTAACCTGATGGCCAGCGCGAGCGAGACTGCTGCAGATGCGGTCCATGCGTTGGTCCTGACTCAGGTCATTCGTGACGGTGCAGATGATTCTCATGTTCGACGGATATCTTGGCCTTCGCGTACGAGTAGGCCCTCGTCGATCAGTTGTTGAATGACACGTTTGGTATCGGTGCTGCGAAGATTGCCATAGGTGGCAATGGCATCTTCGAGCGAAATTGATTCTTCTTTCTTCAAGCGTTCGATCAGGTCGGCGTAGACCTTCTTTGGTTGAAGGACTTCCGCTCCGGCGACGGCCTTAGCCCGGCAAAGATCGCAGATGCCGCAGACCGTAGCTTCCTCCTCGCCGAAGAAGCGGAGTAAGGTTTGAGATCGGCAGCCGGCGTCGGACTCCGCATAGGCTGTCATGGTATTAATCCGTAACTCGGCCCGGTCGCGCAAGAAATTATACTGCTTGGCGTCGATGCGTAGTGCATTAGCATCAATCCGCTCTTCCACGAAAACGAGCTGCGGGAGTTCCTTGGTGGGGAAGTAGTCAATGATACCTTCCCCCGCCATTTTGCGGAAGGTTCGCTGCAGTTCTTCCAGCGTAATATTCAGGAAGTTGGCCAAAGATCCTTCTTGTAATTGGACCGGGTTGAGAAAGGCGCCGTGACTGGTTCTCAGGATCGACTTGACGAGTTTGTCCTTGTCTCTGTTTTTGAGTTGATAATCGTAGAGCTGTTCTTTGGTGGCAATGAACTGCAGCTTTGCTGGTTGATGTATCGCTTCTGTTAGAACGATGTAACCTGCTCTTTCTAATGCTTTTAAGCCTGCGTAAGCCTGGCGGACATCGAAGCCAAAAGTTTGAGAGAAAGGGATCAGGTCAAAATCATAGGCTTCGCCCTTGCCTCCGCCTACGGCGAGCTGTAGATAACTACCCAGCGCACGATAAATACGCTTGATCTCTTTGATTTCGGGATAGGAAAGGGCCCAGTGACGGCGCAGTCGCTCGCCGTCAGTAGGGTGATACAGCATGATGCCGAAGGCCATTTTGCCGTCGCGGCCGCCACGGCCGGCTTCCTGGAAGTAGGCTTCGGGGCTGTCCGGTGGCCCGTAATGAATAACGCTGCGGACGTCCGATTTATCAATGCCCATGCCAAAGGCATTGGTGGCCACGATGACCCGCAGCTTACCGTTGATCCAGGCTTCCTGCCGGCGATCTTTCTCGTCCGGTTCCAGACCGGCGTGGTAGGAGGCAGCGGCGATGCCGCTGCGTTGCAGCATCAGGGCAAGCTGTTTAGTCAGGCCCCGGCTGCGGACGTAGATGATGCTGGTGCCAGGAACCCCTTTGAGGATCTGGAGAATTTGCTTTTCCTTCGCCTCGGGCCGACGAACGACGTAGGCGAGATTATCTCGACCAAAGCTTTGCTGGAAGACGAAGGCTTCCTGTTTGAAGTCGAGGCTTTCCTGAATGTCGATGATAACCTCCGGGGTAGCCGTCGCCGTAACGGCGATGACGGGTACGTCGGGGTGAAGTTCTCTGATTTCGGCAATCCGTTGGTAGGGCGGGCGAAAGTCATAACCCCACTGGCTGATGCAGTGGGCTTCGTCAACGGCAATTAGGGCGACGTTCATCTTCCCGATCCGGACACGGGCCAATTCGGTGAGCAGGCGCTCGGGGCTCATGTAGAGCAGTTTGGTGTTGCCGTAGACGGCGTTGTCGAAGACGCGATCGATGTCGGATTTGCGCATGCCGCTGTAGATCGCATCGGCGATAATGCCTCGGTTTTTGAGCTGGAGGACCTGGTCTTTCATCAACGCAATCAGTGGAGAAACGACAATCGTGACGCCTTCCAGTGCCATGGCTGGCACCTGAAAACAAATGCTTTTACCTCCGCCGGTGGGTAGCAATGCGAGGGTGTCTTTTCCTTCCATCACGGCATTGACGATGTCTTCCTGCCCGGGCCGGAAGGACGGGTAGCCCCAGTATTTTTGCAGGATTTCGGTTGGTGACAAGGTTGGTGATGAATTAGCTGGGGGGCAAGGTACGGAGATAGGTTGAGGTTGTCTTTACCGCCTGGTCGCTGCGCGACGGGGCTACCGGTCGATGCTGCCTCCGGCAGCGAGCGGCGGGGAGCAACCTCTGGTTGCGAGTTGACTGACGTTTGCGGGCTGTTTAACTTGGTCCACTATGCGACTAATTATTCGCGCGGAGAACGCAGAAAGAAGGAGCAACGCGGAGGCTTTCATCGCAGCATAACGGACATTTATGCAGAATGAGGAATAGGAGAAGGCGCTGGCGCAGGTGCAATGAATGAGGGAGGAAGCAGGGTTTGGTGGCTCCTCCTTGCTTTTTTTTAACAAACCTCTGCACCTGCGCCCGCGCTGAGCCTGCCGAAGTGTCCGCGCAAAATAGTCGTGCTAACCGCACTAAAC
>CALIGP010000186.1 GCA_938021455.1 uncultured Lewinella sp.
TGGGCGCCTCCAGTAAGGCCGACATCGTCCGTGAAATGAAGCTAACGGCCAGAATGCGACGAACGGCCTGTGGGTCGAGACCTTTCAGGTCAGGGGAGTACCCACCGGAGCGGAGATCAGAGAGGTACAAACCAAAGTCGAGCAAGAAGTCCGTAATGCCCGGGGCGTTGAGCTTACCGAGGTTGGGAATGCGACCTAGGCGCTCTTGTCCAATACCGTTGAGGAGTTGGCGGGCGGAAGCATTGGTCTGGAAAATGGACATATCCCGCTTGTCTAAAAACAAATCACTGTCAGCGCCAGAAAGCAGAAAGAAGGTCTCCTGCGCCATTCCGAAAACAGTCTCGAAAGTCGTCAGGTTATGGTACGAGCGAATGAGACTGTCCGCCTGGCTACTACTGTATTGGCTCACGGCAGCGTGGAGTAAGTCGTAGGCGGTATCCGTAGCGTCAATGGCTTGCTGCAGGGGAGGGAGATTGGCGGCGAGTGCTGGTCCGGCAGCCATCTTTTCCCAGTAAGGAGAAGACCTGTCTCCTCGCTCTTTTACCCATTCTTCCAGGCGTTGGCGCGTAGCGGTCAGCTGCTTTCCCGATGCTGGCAGCGCGGGTTGGATTTCTTCGGTGAGCTTCCGCAGTAAGCGGAGAGCCGGGTGAGGAGAATACGATTCTTCCCGGGCGATATCTACCAGGAGGTCCGCCTTTTTTTCAGCTGAAGAACGCTTGTTGAGCTCGGCGCTTAGCTTTTTCTCGGTAATCTCCGTGCGTAGATTAAGGAGGTTTTCGCGGGCAGCCAGTAAGCGGCTAAATTGTTTCTGGTAAGCATTTAGGTCGCTGCGGTGGGCCAGGATTTCGCGGACGGCCGTCAGGCCGGCAGCTCTGCGTTCGTTGGGGTTGAAGGCTACGGCATCCGGACCGAAGAGTTCGTCAAAGCGCGTCAGGCTGGGGTAGGCCTCATAGTATTCGTAGGCTTCCTGGCCACGTAGCCAGGCGCGGACGATTCCGGTGGCTGGTGGATCAGCGGCGGTCTCCCAATAGTTGTTCTTGAGGGGGAGCTTTTCAGTGTCAAGGGGCAGGAACTGATCGGCGGCGCGCTGAATGAAGGCTGGTCCGTCTTCGCCCATATTACCGCTATCTACGGCATCCATGATCGGATTGAAAAACTGCTCGCTGAGCAGGTCATTCGCTTTTTGAAACTGCCGGTTGAGCTGCTCGTTAGCCTTGATGTAGTCGTCAAAAGCTGACAAGATACTCTGTTAGTTACCGTTAGTGGTGTCCGCTTTGGCCATCCGCAAATCGATCTGGCAACGGGTATCAATACGAGCCCGTTCGAGTTCGCCGTAGGAGAAAGCGAGAATATCCGCCAGGGGAACTTCCCGCATTTCAAGGTCAAGAATGCGGTAGATCAGGAAGACGTTATAGACGATGGGATCGCGGAAGGTAGCCATGTCACGGGCTTCGAGGTAATTCCCGAAGTTATAGGCAACAGCGTTAAGGTCTTCGGTAAAGGCTTTTCGGATGCTGGGGAGAATAGCTTTGTAGTTCAGCAGGTCCAGCGTAGGCAAAAACTGGCTGGTCTTGGGGAAAAGCTCATCGAGATCATTGCGGTTGATGTCTTCCCGTAGCTTAGTGAGAAAAGTATAGGTTAGCTCTTCCTGGGCACGGCGGCTGATCCAGTCGGATAGACCTGCAAGTGCGTTGCTGACCAGATTGGCGGTAGACAAGCCAGCGGGGCTGGTGGCCGCAGCATCAGCGGCGGCTCTGAGACTGAAGTTATCGGAAGGAGGTGCCGTGAAGACCTGACGGATTTTGCCCAGGTCTACCTTTCCGTTGCGCGAGAAGAGTTCTGCTCCGGGTAATTTTTGGAGGAAGGCGGCGCGGGACGCAGGTGCAAGGGCCGTTGGAAGAGCAAGGCCCTCCGGTGGAAGGTAGCCCTCCAGTAATTGATCGAGCTTTTCGTTCAGTAAAAACTCACGGATAGCGGCATTGTCCCGGTAATGCGCCAGCAAGGCTGGCCCGGATAGTAGTTCCTCTACGCGTCCTTCATCGGGCATCCCGCCGTAGTAAGCCAGTACTAACACGATGGTGTCCAGAGCAGGGTTCGTGGGCGCAGTCGCTGCCTGTCTCGCCTGCGGAGCCAGGCGAACGACCCGGCGAAGGTCTTCGCCGATATTTTGAGCAAATAGCTGGCTGGTCAGAACTACCAGTACGGAAAAAAGGAAAAGCTTGTTCATACCGAATATCTTAGGAATAGAAAAAATAGTAGCTCCAGGGATATCAAAGGGGAGCCTAGAAAAACATCGTGTGTTATCGCGGGATCGTTCGTCTGCCGTCAGGCGGTTTCGACGTCGGGGAAAGTACGTTCCTCCATAAAGTCGGCTACTGCCTGGATGCTGTAAGGGAAACCACTTCCATCTGCATCCTTAATGGCGGGCTTAAGTACCTGTTCCAGCGTACTACAGTCTTCATTATTGCAGTCAATCTGATTCAGGCGCAAGCGCTCCGCATAGATTTCCCGCGAGAGGGTGAAGGCATTTCGAGCGGCGGTATAAGCGGGCCGGTCGTAGGTGTCTCCTGCCAGCATCAATCGGACCCGAGCCCGGTCAATGGCAGACCGAACGGAGGCTAATCCATCAATCATACGCTGGTTGATGGGAGTGGTGGCTCCTTCGGGTACGCCTCCGTTTGCTGCTGTATCAGCTTCCGGACGGGTTGCTTTTACCCAGTCCAACAGGACTTGCTGCCCGGACTCATCGTCGTGGTCCGGATCAGCGAGGGCTGTTTTAAGTTGCTCCAATGGACTAACGTCCAGCTCCGCCTTCTTAGGGAAGGGGGCGAGCCGACGCAGCTGGTCAAGCTCAATGATCAGCACCAGAATATCGGCTTTGGACTTGTCGCTGACCAGCTCCTGTTCTTTGACCCGAGCTAACCTTCTGACAAACAACTCACGACATAGGCTGCTGACATCAGCCAGTAACTGTTTTCTAAAATTACTCATAGTGTAGTATATGGGAAGACGGTGTAACAGGTACAAAGAAAACAAATATTTAAAAGAACGTTGCTTTCCGGGGCCTTTCCCCTGCACCTGCGGTCCCGCGCCCCTACACTATTGGCTGCGGAATATTGGTACTTTGCGATCCTATTTGGCGGGTTAAACCGTCTACCCGGGGATTCATAATGCTGAACCACAAAGGGGGGAAGAGAGCCAGAATCATACAGGCCGGGTACCCCGCTGGTAACTGTGGGCTTTCCCGGAACGCCCGAAGAATTTGATACTTCCGGTTGGCCCGAAAGTGGTGGTCGCTGTGGCGCGTTAGCTCATACAAAAATATTCGCCCCAGTTCATGGTTGCTGTTCCAGCTATGGATGGGCAAAACAGGTTCGTAGCGGCCCTGCTTATTTTTTCGCCGTAGCAATCCGTAATGCTCAATGTAATTGACGGACTCCAGCATCAGGAAGCCGAAAATGGCTGCGGCCACGGCTACCCAGAGTCCGGTAAATCCAAAAATCAGGAAAATCGTCAGCAGGTAAACCAGTTGAACGATTTGGAAGCGTAACATCTGGTTTTGCCAACCAATGGCGGCGTGTCCGAGCTTAGTCAGCCGTTCGGCTTCCAACTGCCAGGCGTGCCACCAACTCATGGTGGTACTGCGAAGCCAAAAGGCGTAGATGCTCTGGTTTTTTCTACTGGTGGCGGGGTCGAGCGGGGTGGCTACGTGCCGGTGGTGGCCCCGGTTGTGCTCGATGAAAAAGTGCATATATAGTCCCATCAGTAGTAACGCCTGGGCAATCCACTGCTCGTGTTTTTTAGTGCGATGACCCAATTCATGGGCTACGTTAATACCTAAGGTGCCAATCATCAGGCCCACGTTCAGGATCATTCCCGTCAACTCATTTCCCGTTAATTCTCGGGTGGTAACATTGATAAGCAGGAAAATAACCGCACCCACCAGAATGGGAAGGTTGATATAGAGTAACCAGTCGAAGAGCTGCAGGCCCTTCCGTTCCTCTTCTTCTTCCGGCTCATGATTTTCTTCGCTTGCGGGCAGAATCAACTCCAGCAGCGGCAGGGTCAGAAAGGCAATATAGATGCTGCCGTAAGACCACACGCCACCGTAATAGAGGCCGAGGTATCCGGCAAGGGGAAGGAGGTAAGCAAGGAGGTATTTGAGGTCGCGATACACAGGCAATAGTCTGGTTATAGGACAAATATAAGAAAAAGTGAATAAATATTCATAAAAGAAAACGATTGCGTAGCTCGGGTACGCGAATCAAGCGCAAAAAGAGCTTAATCGAAGGCCCGTAATCACTTGGCGTACCTGATCGTTGTCTATAGTGTAACCCTTGATTCGCGTCAGGTGTCTACCGCCACCGGATCTTCCTGGTAATCTCCCTCTGTTACTTTATTGCTAACTGATAGACCTCTTTCCCAACTCGGAGCAGGTACAGCCCTGAATGAATACCTGAAAAATCAAGTAAAGAAGCACCCATGGGTAATTGGCCCTGGCGAAGTTGACGACCGGAGAGGTCATATAATTTCCATGGAGTGTCTTGCCGGATAGGTGGAATAAGCTTTACGAAACCATCAGCAGGGTTGGGGGCGAGTATATGTGCTCGTTCTGCATGGGGCGTATTGGTGCTTACGCTCATATCACAGGTCCAGGCGGCCATGAAGTTGGCCCGGTCCCGGATCCATTCTGCTGTGTAGGCAGCCCGGTCAGGGCCGCTGGCTAAGGAGCCGGGCCAGGCGAGTTCTTCTCGTTCGTACACGCCATTTTTATCGAGGAGTTGGTACTGTGTCCGAATTCGTGCTTCCAGGCTGTCAGGGGCAAAAAGGCCATCTTCCGTCAGCTGGGCATAGCGGGCGCAAAGACGGTCATTGAAGCCGACAACGTTCGTGGCGATCAGCCGACGATGAAGCCCGTTAGTTAATGTTCGTTCTATGGGCCAGTCGACTTCTTCGCCATCGAAGTTGTTGCCAAAGGTGCCGTCCAGGTCCCAAGGGGTATAGAAGTAGGGCTCATCATTATCATAGCGCCCGGTATAGAGGTTGTTGCCGGTATTGTCTGCTGCGCCAAGGAGGTTGATGAAAAGAAAATAGTCGACGATATTGTCCATGCGAAGCCGCTGGCTGACTTCGTTGGCGAACTGTTCATCGGGTGATTCCAGAATGAAGGAGACCAGATCGTAGAGATTGTTCCAGTTGATGATGTCATCGCTATCTGGATATTTTAGCTCGTAGCCGTCCCAGGTGTCTGAAGTATTATTGCTGCGAGAGGGTACGTCTCGTAGGAGTACACCGGGTAGCGGGACTTCGCCTTTGTATAGTTCTCCACGGATTTCGCCCGTTGCCAGGTTGAATCTTTTGAGCTTTAGTAGCGAGCGATCTACTTGCTCTGATAAGTAGTGCAGCCCCTGGTAGTTGCCATTCAGAAATAATTCGCACCAGAGTACAGTAGCTCCCGATTTCGCTTTGGGCTCGTCTTCTGCATAATAAGGTTGGTGGAGGTCTAGCCAGAGGTGGTGGGCAACGAAGGCATTAACGCGGAGGGGTTCGTTATAGACACCGTCGAGGACCCAATCATCGTCCTCCCTCATATTCCCGAATTGCGCATCCGTATTATCCTCTCCCGATTCATCTGTCCAAAACTCCAGATCGTAGGACTTCTTTGGTAGCGTCTGGCTGAACGAGCCCCGTTTTTCAATGCCCACAATACCGTAGAAGGTTTGCTCATCGTCGGTATAAACGAAGTCAGCAGCTACCTTAGGTTCATCCTGAATGCGCTCTCTGGAATCAATTTTCACCAATGGTAGATCCGTAAAGTAAAGCTGATAGTTCTCTCCGCCAGAGGAAACTAGATAAGGTTGGCCCACGGCCAAGGAGACTTGTGCCGTAAGAAAGACATAGCGTTCTCCAGCCAGGAGAATGCGGGTAGGTAACTCGCCTTCGGCATTTCTGGCAGCCAGATCGGCACGGGCTACAATGATGTTTAATATGGTATCCCGTCCATACTGCTCAGTAGAGAGTTCTAAAACCTCCGTTTGGGCAAAGATCGTAAAGCTGAAGAGTAGTAAAAACAGGGGCAAGCGAATTTTCATCAAGGGGCTTTTGTCTTAAAAACGTTGTTGTCTTGGGGCAAGACGAGTTCATCACCAGCCAGTGTTGGTTTGGATAATTAGTACACAAGGTAAGAATGGTGATGCAATGGTAAGGGTAACCCGTTGAAGCATCATGCGAAAATTCGCTAACTTCGCACGCCAAATAAAACGATCATGGATTTTACCCTCAACGAAGAACAATTAGCCGTCCGCGAAGCTGCGCGGGATTTTGCCCAGCGGGTGCTGAAGCCAGGTGTTATCGAACGGGATAGTACGATGACTTACCCTACCGACGAAGTTCGCCAGATGGCCGAACTGGGCTTTATGGGTATGATGGTAGACCCCAAATATGGTGGTGGAGGTATGGACAGTCTAAGCTATATTTTGGCGCTGGAAGAACTGTCTAAAGTCGACAATAGCTGTTCGGTGATCATGTCCGTTAATAACAGCCTGGTTTGTTATGGCCTGGAGACTTACGGTACGGAAGAGCAGAAGGAGCAGTACCTCACCAAACTGGCTACCGGCGAGTGGATCGGTGCCTTCTGCCTCAGCGAGCCCGAAGCGGGCTCAGACGCCACCAGCCAGCGGACGACGGCCGTAGACATGGGCGATCATTACTTGTTGAACGGGACGAAAAACTGGATCACGAACGGCGGCACCAGCAAGGTCCACCTCGTTATTGCTCAAACGGATGCAGAGAAAGGCCACCGCGGCATCAATGCCCTGATTGTAGAAACAGACTGGGAAGGCGTTACTGTTGGGGCGAAAGAAGACAAACTGGGGATCCGCAGTTCGGATACACACACCATCATGTATTCTGACGTGAAAGTGCCGAAGGCGAATCGTATTGGCGAGGATGGCTTTGGCTTCAAGTTTGCCATGAAAACCCTGGCGGGTGGCCGCATCGGGATTGCTGCTCAAGCTCTGGGGATTGCCGGAGGCGCTTATGAATTGGCAACAGCTTACAGCAAAGAGCGGGAAGCTTTCGGGAAGCCCATCAGTCAGCACCAGGCCATTGCCTTTAAGCTGGCCGATATGGCGACGGATATCGAAGCGGCTAAGATGCTCGTTTACCGCGCCGCCTGGCTTAAGGATGCGGGTAAAGACTACAACCAGGCAGGCGCTATGGCTAAACTCTACGCCAGCTCCGTAGCCATGAAGCATACCGTAGAAGCCGTACAAGTACACGGCGGCTATGGCTTTGTGAAAGAATACCACGTAGAGCGCCTGATGCGGGACGCGAAGATTACCCAGATCTATGAGGGTACCAGCGAGGTGCAGAAGATTGTGATTAGCCGGGGGCTGCTGAAGGGAGATCTGTATGTGGATATGGAGTGATGCGTCTTGAGGCGTTACCGTGTGGATGCTAAAAGGCACAAATCGTTTTCAGTCTCAATTGTTGATTCAAGTTCTCAATCCCTGTGGAGGTCTCTCCTCCTGCTCCTCAACTCCTCCATCTCCTTCGGAAAATCATCACACTGAACGCAGCCGAATGTGCAAGCTTTCAGCCGCTACGCGGTACATTTTCCGGAGGAGCGGGAGGAGAGAAGGAGAAGGAGGAGAGACTTTCAAATTTCTGAAAATCTTATCTCAACTCCTCAAAACTTAAGCTCCTAGGAATTGTAAGTTGTAGGCCTTTCTCTCGTAGCGTACGGGGCTTACTCCTATGTTTTAGTTAATGAAGTCAGCTGTACACATCGCCCAATCAGGACACCCGCTTACCCATATTCCCCGACCTTTACCCCATGCCACCACTACCGGCCCAAAACCGATCCTTCTCTACCCGCGAATGGCTATTGCTAATTGGGGCGTCCCTGGCTTATTTTTTTATTTACCACTGGCCATTACTCACGGATCCCTTCCATTTTCAGGAAGACGTTGTTCAGCATTACCTCTGGCTAAATACCATCCGCTTTGACGCCGAATGGGCGGACAGCTTCTATCCCAGAACGTCCGGAGCCATCCAGCCCTTCGGCTATTATGCTTTGCTGCGTGCCTTGGTCGTCTTCTTCGACCCACTGACAATCTCCCGCTGGCTTCCCCTTCCGCTGACGGTCTTGACGGTTGTATACGGGACGGCATTATTCCGGCGGGTTTTTCCGCTCGCGCTCGCACTGGCGGGTGGTTTGCTCATCACGCACTACAATCTCTCCGAATCACTCGGAGGCCTGGCTCGGGCCTTCTGTGTACCGCTATTGACGGCCTTTGCCTATTACTTGGTACGAGGGGATAAGCCCCGGCCGCTGGCCATTATGCTACTACTCTGTGCGTTGTTTTATCCACCGACCTTATTGGTCAACGCAGGAATTCTGGTGCTCTGGACCGGCTATCGCTTACTGGATAATCTGAAGACAAAAGGAAAGGACTGGCGACGTTTCTTGTCGCCCTCCGGTCCGGTAGAATGGTCGTTCTGGCTTCCGGTCATTGGCGGCGGTATTGTCGCCGTAAGCATCGCCTGGCTACACAGCCATCGGATTGCTATTCACCCAGATTTAAATGGTTTTCTGACAGATCCGGAGATGCGCTGGTTACCCGAATTTGGAGGAGAGGGGAGGGTTGCTTTTAGTAACCTTCGGGACGCTCCTCCTGGCAATATCCTTCGCTATTTTGTACGGACTTACTTTACTTTTGGCTATCACGTTCACTTCGCCTATGCTGGTTTTTTACTGGCTTTCGGGCTGGCCGTTACCTTCTGGAAGCGCCTCGCCCGACCCGCCATTTGGCTGATGGCCTTTGCCGCCAGTACCTGCTTTTTATACGTCCTTGCCCGGGAGTTGATGCCCATGCTTTTCCTGCCCGATCGCTACGTTAATTACCCCTGGCGATTGCTCGCTGGCGGTATACTGACCTTTCTGGCTGGGGGGCTTTACTACTGCTGGCCAAGGAAGTTTGTGGCGGGTATACTTACGGTCGCTCTCCTGGCTTGGGGCTATATCTACCGGCCGCCGGAAAACGTTCGCTACGCTGATGTTCGCCCACAGAATCCGACCTTTGAAGCGGTGAGAACAACCCCTCCGAACGCCATGATCGCTGCGATGCCGCAGGTGGCGGACATGATTCCTTTGTTCACGAATCGGTCCGTGTTCATCAGCAGTGAACTGAGCCATGCGCTCTATTTCAGAGCTTACTATAACTACATCACCCCCCGATTTGAGGCCGAGTGGCGGGGCTTTGCCGCTCCGGCTGACAGCCTGGATCAGGTGCTTGGTTTTATGGAAGAGTGGAATATTGACTACCTGTTAACGGACCGGGAGCAACTGGGCGACATGCGTTTCCCCACCTTCGCTCCTTACGAGGAGCGTTTCAGTAAGCATGTGGCCGGCCGCGAAGCAGGAGACTTGGCTTTGCTTACAATTCCGGAGTCCACTGGCGTACTGGTAGAGGGGCGTTATCAACTGCTTTCCCGAGCGGAAATTGAGAATTTGCTGCGGGAGCAAAGCCAGGGTAAAGAAGAAAAATTCAGCGGAGAGAACTAAACCATGGGCTTCCCGTCCAGCACCCGCCGCAACATATCCAAGGCCTGGTGCACCGTGTAGGTGATATTACGCTTACGGTCTTTGCCGGAGCTGAGCAGGCGGGTAGTAGTGCCCTCCGGGCCAGCAACGGCGATCCAGATCATACCAACGGGTTTCTCCTTGGTGCCGCCGCCGGGGCCGGCGACGCCGGAGGTCGCGATGGCGTAATCCGTTCCAAGCTTCTTGCGAGCGCCTTCGGCCATAGCTTTAACAACTGGTTCACTCACCGCACCGTTTTTTCGAATTATGTTGACGGGTACGCCGAGCATCTTGTTCTTTACCTTATTGTCGTAGGCAACGATGCTACCCATGAAGTGACTGCTGGATCCAGGGTGACTGGTGACCAGGCCCGCGATACTGCCACCAGTACAGCTTTCTGCGGTAGCGAGGGTTAGTTTTTTGTCTTGCATCCGGCGTTGAACGGCCAGGGCAAGGTCTTCTTTGCCGTATCCGTACACCAGATCTCCGATGATCTCTTCAATCTGCATCCGCACGTCTTCCAGCTCGGCTTTCATCCGCTCTTCATCGGTGCCGCGGGTGGTAA
>CALIGP010000187.1 GCA_938021455.1 uncultured Lewinella sp.
TAGCCTCTCCCCAAGTAGTCCAGGGCAATCGTAAGCTCCAAACCGAATTTCATCAAGACTGCTTGAAACAAGCTGATGCATAAAAAAGAGCGACCCCGAAAATATTCGAGGTCGCCAAATCAGAATAAGTTATTTGAGAAACAAAATGAACAATACTATGAACAACACAAAGAGTTAGCTAAGAAATGGATTGCAGCCCAATCACTTAACTAGTACAAAGATCGCTCCTTTGATATAACAAACTCCATTAAAACGACGATACTAGGGCTACCAATCGATTATTATAGGGCTACAGTAGGGCTACAGGCCTACAAATAAGTTACTTCACCCCCTGTATACCACTCTTTTACTATCTTGCCAGTCGTCTTTCTGAAAAAGGTATGTTAGTGAGGTTTTTTGTATTAATTTTAGCAGGATTTTTCCTGTTACAGGCCGTTCCGGCTGCTGCTCAGGCCGAGCCGCAGGGACTTCGTGATCAGGTTAATGCATTAATAGCAAATAAATTTTCCAAGAGTAAGGTCCGTGAAGCGGAGGATCTTTTACTCATCGTGCAGGAAAATGGAGACGCTGCACTAATTTTCGATCTCCTTAACTGGCTCAGCGACTACTATAGTAACATTGGGGACTATGAACGAGCGATGATATTATCCAGGCAAGCTGCTGCTGCCGCACAGCGTTCCGGAGACGTACAGCGCATCGCTGAAGCGGAGATGAACATTGGCACCATTTATTACCGAACGGGCGATCTCGAGCAATCAACACGCACCTTCCTGCCACTGAAGGATGCCCACCTCGCACAGGGAGATACGCTCAATGCCGGTAAAGTCGAAGCCAGCATAGCCTTAAATTATCTGGCAGCAAAAAAACGGGACACTGCCCTGCAAAAACTACTATTGGCCCGGGATGCAATCCGCAAACACGGAACTCCGGCTGACTGGCTAACCATAGATAGAAATCTCGGCGCTCTCTATTCCATGATGGACATGCCCGAACGTAGCTTGACTTATAACAAGCAATGCCTGGCCATTATCATTGAGCAAAAAGATACTTTCGACTTCGCGCCCGCCTATGGAAACCTGGCCTATACTTACCAGCAACTCGGCAATTTTGAACTAGCCCTCACCTATTACGACTCTTCACTTTACTATTCGCGGCTACAGGAGCAAAACGCCATTACCCACGTTACCCTACTAGATATTTCAGACGGCTATTACTCGATTGGTGATTATAAGAACGCACTCCGGTTATTTCGCGAACATCAGGCCGTTAAAGAAAGCGTTATCAATGAAAACACGCTTAGCAAGATTGCAGAACTCCAGGTGGAGCACGAGACGGAACAGCGGCAGCTCGCCCTGGAGGCCAGCGAGCAAAAAGTACTTCTACTTGAGCGAGAAGTTCGACTCCGTCAACAACGTTTGATATTCATTATTATCGGTTTGTTTTTCAGTTTACTCGTCGGGCTACTTATTTTCAGGCAGTGGAGGAAGGACATGCGCTACCGCGCAACAAAGGAAAAATTGATCGCCGCCGAACTAGCTAATGAGCGTCTGACTTCGAGTCTACTTAGTACTCGGTTGGAAAACAAGCAAGAAGATTTAACCAATTTTGCCCTTGATATTGAGCGCAAAAACAAATTCTCCCGAGAACTTACGGACCGTCTGGACGCACTACGAAAGGTATTACCAGCCAAGCTACGCCCCCAGGTTGATGACCTGATTCAGTACACACATGGCCACGAACAACTAAACGAGCATTTGGAAGTTGTGCAGGAAAACATCGATCAAGTCAACCATGAATTTCACCAAAAACTAAAAGTGGCTTTCCCCAACCTTACCTCAAGCGACCGA
The DNA here is from genome assembly GCA_938021455.1 of uncultured Lewinella sp. Lineage (GTDB taxonomy): Bacteria > Bacteroidota > Bacteroidia > Chitinophagales > Saprospiraceae > Neolewinella. The sequence goes on from CALIGP010000187.1 coordinate 1,848, forward strand.
GAGTTGGCGGGTTTACTCCGCCTCAACATGACGAACAAAGAGGTCGCTACTAATCGAGGGATATCTACGGCTAGTGCAAAAATGGCTCGCTATCGCTTGCGCAAGAAGCTTAGGCTCGTGCCAACGGATGATATTAATGCCTTTCTACGGGAGTTTTAATGCAGTTTGCATAGAAGATTGCCCAACGTAGTTGACTGGCCCATACGCTGCACCTCGGCTACACCTGGTATAAACGCTTGCTTCGTTGGTCGCAGTGAAATGGCTGGTACTTGATCAGTAAAACATTGCTCACCCCAAGTCCTTCACAATTTCCCGGCATAGAGCGAGGAACATTTCCGTTGTCCCCAATGGGCTACTAGTCGTGAAGCCAGGGTTAGCAGAATGTTTTACAATAACGGTGTTCGTAGTGGGATTGACGTAAATGAACTGATTATAAACGCCAACGGCCAGGAATTCGCCGTCCTCTCCATCCGGAATCCACCATTGATAGCCGTAACCAAGCGTATGGGCTGAGCTGGCCCGTGCCCCCGGTTGGAGGTGAGGAGCATCCGGTGTTACGGAGGCCATCACCCAGGCTTCCGGAATAATTTGCTTCCCTTTCCAGTTCCCCTGGTGTTCGTATAAGCTTCCTAACTTGGCACAATTGCGGACTGTCGTATTGAGGCCACCGAGAGCCATTTCCATACCGTAGTCGTCCGTTAACCAGTAAGAGTCGTGCTCCATGCCCAGAGGATCCCAGAGTTTCTCCTTGGCATAATCGGAAATACTCTGCCCAGTAGCTTTGACCAGAACCATACCCAATACGTGAGTATTGATGCTTACGTAGTGGTTAAAGGTTCCAGGTTCTCTCTCCCGCTGCAGGCCGGCAGCAAAAGCATCTTGACTAGCCCCCCAGGCAAAGCCTCTGCCCCACCGGTTGATGTCGGACCAGAAATCCGCATAATCCTCATTAAAGGCTACCCCCGAAGACATTTGTAGCACATCTTTTATCCGCACTCCCTCGTAGCCGGAACCTTGTAAGATGGAGCAATATTCATCCACCGTTTGCTCCAGGCTTTTGACCTTGCCTTCCGCCACCGCGATGCCAAAGAGTGCGGATAAAAACGACTTGGAAACGGACCAGACGATCTGAGGCGTTTCGGCAGTATGCCCCCTGAAGTACTGTTCGTGCCGAATAGAGTCATTGTCCAGTATCAAAAAGCCCGTGGTGTAGGAAGAGTCTAGATAAGTTGGCACGTCCATCGTCAATGTTCCAAACGTAAAGGAGGCAGGTACCGACTGAGCATCGGGCGCCTCCAAAAAAGAAGAGCCCTGGCCCGCGGCCAGTATCTCGCTTGAGGTCATCATCTCGTCCGTAGTGCGAAAGTTATCCACGATGATGTCCTGTTCAAAAAAGTGCATTACCTGATTAACCCGCTTCAATTTTGGATAGTAGTAAACCCCAGCCACGAGGAGTAATAGGAGCAACCCAAGGAGGATTTTTGAGAACAGTTTCATTTTTTAAAGGTAAACAAGTTTATTTCTGTTGGTGAAAGGAGGGCTTGTCTTCCCCCTGCTCCCCTACCTTTTCTATGGCACCTGCGCACCGTCGCCCGTAAACTTTAGGCCATATAAACCTTACTATGTGGATCTTTTATAATTTCCCGGCACAAGGCCTAACAGACTACCGTACTAAAATCGTAAGTTTGCCCAAAGCTCGATACCCACATGAAATTCTCCGTTTCCTCTTCCGATCTGCAGAAAAAACTAAGCCTCGCAGGAGGTGCTATTTCCAGCAACCCCGTGTTGCCCATCCTTGAAGACTTTCTCTTCACCATTGAGGGGAACCAGTTGACCATTGCTGCTACGGACCTGGAAACGAGCGTTACGACCAGTTTAGAGGTCAATGCAGATGGTGACGGCACAGTAGCCGTGCCCGCCCGAATTCTAATCGACACCCTAAAGGCGCTGCCCCAACAGCCGATCACGTTTTCTGTTGACGAAGACAACTTCGGCATCGAGATTACCTCTGCCTACGGCAAGTACAAACTGGCTGGCGAAAATGGAGATGACTACCCGGATATTCCCGTACCAACGGATGCGGACGAAGTCTCTGTTTCCAGCTTGGCCTTATTGGAAGGTATCAACAAAACACTCTTTGCTACTTCTACGGACGAATTGCGCCCAGCCATGACGGGCGTCTTCTTCCAGGTCGACTTTAGCAAACTGGTTATGGTAGCCACCGACGCACATAAGCTGGTGAAGTACTCTCTGAGTGACATTACCGGTGAAGTGACCAGCAGTTTCATTATCCCCAAAAAGGCGCTTAATCTGCTCAAAGGAGCTCTTCCCTCTACGGACGAGCAGGTGGCCGTTTCGTTCGACAAAGCGAACGCCTTCTTCGCCTTCGGAGAAAACAAAATGGCTTGTCGACTCATCGACGCTCGCTACCCGGATTACAATGCCGTTATCCCCGTAGACAACCCCAACGAGCTACTCATTAGCCGTACGGACTTACAGCAGAGCCTGAAGCGTATCGTTATCTACGCCAATAAGACAACTAACCAGGTCATTCTTACTATTGCCGATGGTAGCCTGACCGTTAGCGCACAGGACCTTGATTTCAGCAATGAGGCTACGGAGCAACTTTCCTGCACCTATTCCGGAGACCCGCTTACGATAGGCTTTAACGCAAAGTTCCTCGTTGAGATGCTTGGCGTTTTGGAAGGTGAAGAGGTAAAACTCGAAATGAGTACCGCTACCCGCGCCGGAATCTTGCTCCCCACTGAACAGGCGGGCGGTCAGGAAATCATGATGCTGGTAATGCCCGTAATGCTGAGTAACTAAAGGAACGAAGCGCTGATCTACGGCGGAGTTAACTCCTGCTTATAGACAAATAAACATGAGTCATCCCTAATTTTTGGGTGAGATGACCATGTATCCTGGCAAAGAATAGGGTTTTAGCGATCAGCGGACAGCATTCAGGCAAAACAGCTCTGAATGCTGTACGCTGATCGCTTTTTTATGCCAACCAAACTGGGTACAGGGGAGAAAAT
>CALIGP010000188.1 GCA_938021455.1 uncultured Lewinella sp.
GCTTACCATCAGGCACTTTACGCAGTTATTCATTGGCTTGGTTTTTATCAGATAGAATAGAAAGTGAGGTACAGAGTAATAGTGCCTAGGACCATAATAAGCCCCTTCCTAATTATTGGCCCTTTTTACTATCCTCGCAAAATTTTTTCAGAATGAAGAATAAGTCAATGACCTTTTGGTCTATGTTTTTTAAGTGAGATGTATTCGTAAAAACGATCACCCCCATTCTTTCTTCCTTGAAAAAGTGGCTCAACGTCAATATACCCATATCTGCACCACTGTAACCTATATAGCCATCATATTTAGTATCGACTTCCCATAGTATGGCTTCTTCATCTGACTCGTTCGTCTTTGTCATCATTTGCTGATAGCTGTCAGCAGTTAAGATATTGGTCTCTCCATTATACCCACTTATCATTGCCATCAGATATTTACTAAAATCGGAAACAGATGTAACAAACTCTCCATCTGGATAGGTTATGTTTTCAAATCTGGGTATTTCCTGTCCAAAATAGTACAGTTTTGATCTATCTCTACTATCTATTTGATGGAGAGAATTATGATCCCAACTACTACTATCCATCTCAAGTGGATCAAGAATATATTCTGTTGTGAATTGAACGAAGCCTTTTCCTGAAGCCGACTCGATTATATACGCAGCCAATGCAGCCCCTTCATTGGAATAATAATATTCAGACCCAGGCTTAGATTTAACAAAATTATTCTTCTTATAAAATTGACCAGAAGGATAAAATCGTTCTTTTATAAACGCTATAATTGATATTCGATTTGACTCTTTAGTAGCTTTCAAGTTCCTCTCTTTAACATCAGCCTTAGCGGTCCTTCTAGTCTTTTTATCAACAAGCCCCTTGTGCAGATTTGGAAGTGCTTCTTCAAAAATATAAGATTGCAAATATTTAGGTTCTTTCAATGTTGAAGTATGATTTGCTAATTGGCGAATCGTAATCATTTCTGTGGGGTAGTAAGGATTAACTATTTTAAAAGGCAAATATTTGTTGATGTCATCATCTAAACTAAGCAGCCCCATTTCTTGGGCCTTCATCAGGGAGACCCCTATAAGTGTCTTAGAAATTGAAGCAATTGGCTGTACTGTATTTATCGAGTAAGGCTTAGACGTTTTTTCATCTGAGAAGCCAAACCCTCTGGAATAAACCAGTCTATCCTCATCGACTACTCCAACAGCAAAGCCAACAAATTCATTCTCTTCATAAAATTTCAATAATCTAGTCGTTAGTGAATCGCCTAAATTTTGAGAACAGAGGTTCATATTGAGGACAAAGCCTATCGAAATGAGGAGTACTGTGTTTTTCATTTTACGTTTACTTTTACTGTAAATGCACAATGTAAGCGAGAAACTATTTGAGAGGTCAACATTCCATAACTTTTAACCTCGATTAATTACTCGTATAATATTTACCTCGTAAGTCATGCTAAGGGCCCGAAAACGTTCTTTACCGTAGAAACGTAAAAGGGGAAGAACTGTATATTATCCGAACGGTTAGGCAACCAAACACTTCCAGGCAACTAAGCCACAAAGCCCTGGCCAGAAGACTTCCCAGGGCCACCGGAAATTACTACTCCATTTACTTCCTTCATCCACTTCTCTCCCCCTCCGAGGAACGGGCCGGAGGCCCGAGCAAAGGAGAAACCCTGCACCTGCGTCCGCGCCCTCTACTTAGCCTACTCTCATCTTGCCCCCCACAATAGAAACCCGTAACTTTGCGCCCCGAAAACCAGTCTCTGCATGTCTCCGCGCAAACTCCGCAACCAGCTAAGTCCTGAAGACCTCCGTGCCCGCCTCGAAGCCGAGACGGATCCGCGCACGACTTTTTCGTTCTACCGCTACGCCCATATTGCTGATCCGGAAGTATTCCGCAACGAGTGTTACCTGCGTTGGACGGAGCTGGACGTGTTTGGCCGGGTGTACATTGCCCGGGAGGGCATCAACGGGCAGGTGTCCGTGCCAACGCCACAATTCGAGGCTTTCCGCGAGGCGCTGTATAGCGTTGACTTCATGGATGGCATGCGCCTCAACATCGCCATCGAAGCGGAGGCTGAATCGTTCCTGAAACTGAAGATTAAAGTCCGTGAGAAGATCGTCGCCGATGGCCTCAACGATGAAACCTTCGATGTGACCAAACGCGGCCGACACCTCAACGCGACGGAAGTTAATGAGCTGCTGGACGACGATGACACCATCGTGGTCGATATGCGTAACCACTACGAAAGTGAAGTGGGCTACTTCGAGGGCGCTATCCGACCGGAGATCGATAATTTCCGGGACTTACTACCCGCCGTAGAGGAAATGCTGGCTGACAAGAAGGATTCCAACATCGTGATGTACTGCACTGGCGGTATCCGTTGTGAAAAGGCCAGCGCCTACTACTTGCACCGGGGTTTCCCGAACGTGATGATGGTGGACGGTGGGATTATCGACTACGCCCGCCAGTGCCAGGCACTGGGTATTGAGTCTAAGTACCTTGGTAAGAACTTCGTCTTCGATGAGCGGCTGGGAGAACGAATTACGGAACATGTGGTGGCGCACTGCCATCAGTGTGGCAATCCCTCTGATCGGCAGCTGGACTGTGCTAATGAGGCCTGTCATATTCTCTTTGTGCAATGTGAGGCCTGCGCGGAGGCTTTCAATGATTGTTGCTCCACGCAGTGTAAGGACTTTATTGAGCTGCCGGAGGAGGAGCAGCGGAAGCTGAAGATCACGACGCATTTTAACGGGCAGCGGTTTGGAAAGGCGCTGCGGGCTTCTTTGGTGCGGGAGGGTACGGCTCGATTAGAGTAAAGGGAGAAAGGAGTAAAGGGAAACCTTCGATTATCACAGCTACACCCTGCACCTTGCAACCTGCACCTTGCAACCTGCAACCTGCAACCTGCAACCTGACAACCATTCTTCCCTTCCGCCGTTACGCCGGTAAAGAAAATTCACTATGGCAAACTATCTTATTGTAGGCGGCAGTTCCGGTATTGGTCGAGCCCTTGTTGACCAATTACTGGAAGAGGGTCATTCGGTCTCCGTGTGGGCGCGGGAGCAGCGGGATCTGCCGGCATCGGTATTGTTTACGGCTTATGACGTTACCGGAGAGAGCGACCCGCCCAAGGACAGTATTTCAGACGGGCTGGATGGGCTCGTGTACTGCCCTGGCAGTATTAACCTGAAGTCCTTTCGCAGTTTGAAAGCACCTGCCTTCCGGGAATCTTTTGAGTTGAACGTGGTGGGCGCGGTTCGCTGCTTGCAGGCAATGGAGCGGCTACTGAAGAAATCCCCCTTGGGTGCGGTTGTCTTCTTTTCCACCGTTGCGGTGCAACGGGGAATGCCTTTCCACGCGAGCGTAGCAGCCTCTAAGGGTGCTCTTGAGGGTCTGACGCGGAGTCTGGCGGCTGAGTACGCGCCCAATATCCGGGTAAACGCCATTGCGCCATCGTTGACGGATACGCCGCTGGCGGAGAAGCTGTTGGCGACGGAGGACAAAAGACAAGCCAGTGCAGATCGCCATCCGCTTAAGCGGGTTGCCGATGCATCGGAAATTGCCGCCATGGCAGCCTTCTTGCTAAGCGACCGTGCGGCCTTCATGACCGGACAAATTATAGGTATGGATGGGGGATTGGGAGCACTCTGAGCACGAAAAAACCCCTCTCCCGAAGCGCGGAAGAGAGGCCATCCCAAAAACCGATTTAAGATCTTTTTTCAACGATCGTGCGGTGAAACACGGGCAATGAAACGCTAGGTCCTCTAAGTGAGGACTTGGCTAAAATTCTTAGGTTTTGTAGATAGCAGTGTCCCTTTGAAAAGGGGACGGGATAACTCAAAGTTTTGATCCACAACGCAACTATATGCTGCTGTTGTGATACCAAAGGTAAGTAAACGACTTAATTCGTGCAACCCATGAAGGACGGGTGGGGATAAAAAAGGGTTCGTAAGTGGGCGTTAGATTCTTCCCCATCAGAAAAAACAGCATTCAACGGTCAGTATTGAGGGCTTTAGCCCCTTAATTCTGATCGTTGAATGCCATTTTTAACTATTCTCAATAAAGCGAGACAGCTTGTTTATCCAATTTCAACCGAACTATCTTCTAAGCTTTTCTTCCTGCACTTTTCGCTTACGGGCGTCTAGAATACTGCCTCGCCCAATGGCGTAGCCTACGGTTAGCTCGTGGCTACCGTTGTTGTACTGCTGGAAGTCTCCGAAACCAAGGTCAAAGGAATAGTAGAGCTGAAAACCATTGATTTCTGTTCCCAGGAGGAGGCCGATGGCCTTTAGGTTACGGTAGCTAAGTCCGGCGATGAATTGGTCATCCAGGAAACCTGCCTGCAGGTTAAAGTCAAAGATGAAAGGGTGACCGTCTTCCTGTATATTTCGCATCATGATGCTAGGAGTGAGATTCACGTCCAGGTCTTCGATGCGGAAGTGCTGGCCCAACAGGAAAGTGAAGTTAAAGTTATCGCTGGTGGTTTGCCCGGAGATGTTGTCCAAGCGGTTACTGACCAGGTTGTTGATGGTCAGGCCTCCGAATACACGGTCGAGGTAGGTTCCGTAGATACCGATACCGGCATCAAACTGGTTCCGGCCGTCGAGGTAGGCCATGATTTCCCGGTCTCCAGCTTCGTACTGTGGGTTGTTGATGATGTCGCCGTCAAGCGTAAGTCGTTGCACGAGCGTATAAAAGCCGAAGGAGGCCTGAAAAGGTTGTTCTCCTTTGACTTCTTTTCCGAGACCGAAGCGAAAAGCTACGTCGAGCTTTCCCTTCAGTCGTTTACGCTGCGCCGCACTTTCAGAGAAGACAGAGGCACCAATACCGAAACTTTCACCGATGGGTCCGTTTACCCGAATAACGCCCGTTTTAGGAGAGCCTTCGAAGCCAGACCATTGGGCACGGGTGTTTAGCTGAACGATGTACTCATCGGCAAATCCGGCCGCGGCCGGATTGATAATGATGGGGCTTTGGATGTAGTGGTTGAAGATGGCTTCATCCTGAGCATTCAGGACCGACGCCATGGCTACCAGGAGCAAAACGAGGGTGGGTAGCATTTTTTTCATAATAAGCGTTGCTTAGTCGTTTTTGGGAAAAAAGGTGGCCGTGGCGGGTAGCTAACGTAGCGGTATCCGCCACGACCGGAATCAAAATCAATCGGTAGGCTAGTCACGAATAATGGTAAAGGAGCCGCGCTGCTGCATGCGTTCCCCAAGTGGATTGGAGAAGTTGAATACGTAGTAGTAAGGGCCTTCGGGCAGTACCGTTCCGTTGTTGGTCAAACCTTCAAAGCAGTTCGTGCCGGTTTCATCGGCGCTACAGTTGTACTCATTCACTTCGAAGACTAACTGGCCCCAGCGGTTGTAAATTTCGAGGTTGTTGTCAGCGGCGTCGGCATCTTCAGAACAGAAGATAACGAGCGTTTCATTGAGTCCGTCGCCGTTAGGCGTGAGAACTTCACGGGTACTGAGACAGGGGAATCGACGATCCCGGACGGTAGCGACCATACGGACAGTCTGACATCCATTGTCATCGGTTACTTCAATCTCGTATTCACCGGGACAAAGTCCTTCGGCGAACGGGTCATTGCCTTGGTTAGGGAGTTGTGGCCAGGTGAAGCGGTAGTTTCCGCTGCCACCAAGTGGCAGGATACGGACGCTACCATTACAGCCGTCAGAAGCATCAGTAGCTTCAAACGTAATCGCCAGGTCTTCGGGCGCACTAACACTGAAGCTTTGCACCAGTACACACTGGTTAGCATCCGTAACGGTTACGGAGTAGTCACCTTCGCTTAGAGACTGAATGGAGGCTCCAGTACCGTTGTTGGACCAGCTGTAGCTGTAGGGCGTAATCCCTCCGTCTACATCAATAGCAATCAGGCCATCGTTTCCGCTACCACAACTTACATTCGTCACGGTTGGAGTAAGGGTTAAAGCTGGAGGTGCCGTTACTTCAATGGCTCCAATGATCTCACAGCCTCCGTCATCCATAACGGTGAGGGTGTAGACACCGGCGGCTGCATTTTCCAAGACACTATCGATACCGACGATCTGTTCGCCAATCATATACTGGTAGGTAAACTGCCCCTGGCCACTAATGGTCGCAACAATCCGTCCGTCCGTCGCATCCGGGCAGCTAACACCAAAGCCACTGAAGCTGGTGACAACAGAAGCATTAACGCTGAAGCCCGCAGATATACCCACGGTGTAGTTTCTCACCAGCGTAGCCCCCGTTTCGTCAGAAACAGTCAATGTGTAATCACCAGGTCCTACGCCTGTAAGGTCCTCAGTAGTAGCCAGGCTTACCGCTTCGCCCGTCCGGGTCCAGTTGAAAGAGTAAGGCTCTACGCCACCAGAGATGGTGACCTCTACCTGGCCCTCGTTTCCGTCTTGACAGGCAACATCGCTGACATTATCAAGCGTCTCGTCAATCCGGCCAACCGTGAAGGTTTCCGTGATGAACATACAACCATTATCATCTGTCACCGTCGCGGTGTAGTCACCAGCACAGAGCTGGCTGATCGTGCTTCCTGTTTCAGAGTTGCTCCAGCTAACCATGTAGGGAGACGTACCTCCTGCGATGTTTAAGCTGATCATTCCGGAACAGTCTGTGTCTTCTGTATCAGAGGTAAGGGTCGCAGGAGCGGCGATCGCATCAGGTGCGCCTACCGTAAGTTCGACATCAATTGCTCCGCCCTGGGCGTCCGTAACGAATACTTGATAGGTACCTGGGGCTGCAAGAACTTCAATGTCGTTCTCATCAAAGCTCATTACTGTTCCTGCTGGCTCCACCCGAACGCTAAAGGGGGGCGCGCCACTGTTAATTAATAGTTCGATAACACCGTCCGTACCGTCCGAACAACTGGAAGGTCGTGTAGAGGTAGAGGCAAAACTAATGGCTGCAGCCCCGACGATGTAACACTCTTCAAATGAACAGTCACTTTCATCGGTAATGGTTACACAGTACTCGCCAGCGGAAAGGTTGCTGATATTTTGGGTTGTTTCCCCATTTGACCAGGCAAAGCTATAGGGCGGGTTGCCGCCGCTTGGCGTAATCGTAATGGCTCCGTTGTCCCCGTCGGTAGCCGCCGTAACGGTACCTGGGGCCATGATTTCCGTAGGAGGTTCGACCGTAATGGTCGACGTAAGTTCTTCCGTACCGCTTGTAATCATGACGGTGTAATCACCTGGAGCCAGATTATCGATATCCTGCAGGTTAGAGAAGGTGCTTCCT
>CALIGP010000189.1 GCA_938021455.1 uncultured Lewinella sp.
AGTGGGACGGTTACAAGTCTCAGCGTCCGCCCGGGCCAATGAGAATGCAGCGAGGCTTGACGCGATTTTATGAGATGCATCAGAATTTCCAAATTTTCAAAAAGTATGACGACACGTAAAGATGTGTGTATACCGTAGCGCTATGCGTCGAGCCGGGCAAGGGAGCGTAGCGACTTTACCCGTGGAAGACGCCGCCCAAACAAGCTAAAGCACTTATCCGCTCCGGGAGCTTTACGGCCCCGTTCGCGACTCGACGCATAGCGTCTCGACCAAAGCCCGGAAACCCGTAAATTAGGCCCGCACTAAAAAACATACCATGCGCGCCCACCACCGCCTCTACCTCTCCCTGCTCCTCATCCTTCCCCTTTTGGGGGCGGCACCCTGGGTGCCATCGGGGGCACTTTGCACCTGCGTCCGCGCCCAGGAAAAGATGGAGAAGAAAGACGGACCGCTGCACCGTCACCTGAATATGGACATGGCCCAGACCAGCAAGCACAGCGTCAAGATGGGCGGCAAGACGATTCCCTACTCCGCCACCATCGGCGTGCAGCCGGTCTACGATGCCAAGAATGAGGTCGTGGCCGGCCTCCACTACACCTATTACCAACGGACCGACGTGGACGATCCCAACCGTCCGCTACTCATCAGCTTCAACGGTGGCCCTGGCTCCGGCTCCGTGTGGATGCACCTGGCCTACACCGGCCCGCGGGTGCTGAACATCGACGATGAGGGTTTCCCCGTTCAGCCCTACGGCGTGAGCGAAAACCCGTATACGGTACTTGACGTGGCCGACATTGTGTACGTCAACCCCGTCAACACCGGTTTCAGCCGTATGGTGGAGGGCGCCGACCGCAGCCAGTTCTTCGGCGTCAATCAGGACGTGACCTACCTTGCTGACTGGCTCTCCAACTTCGTGAGCCGCAACAATCGCTGGCGCAGCCCCAAATTTCTGATCGGCGAAAGCTACGGTACCACCCGCGTCTCCGGCCTCGCGCTGGAGCTGCAGGAACGCCGCTGGATGTACCTTAACGGCGTCATCCTCGTCTCGCCCACGGACATCGGTATCGAGCGTAACGGTATCGTGAAGGCCGCCAACCGCCTGCCTTACTTTACGGCTGCAGCCTGGTACCACAAGCAATTACCGGCTGATTTGCAGGGCAAAGACCTCGTCGATATCCTCCCCGAAGCGGAGACCTTTACCCAGAACGAACTGCTACCCGCTCTGGCCCGGGGCATGTCGCTCAGCGACACCGAACGGATGAAGATCGCCGAAAAAGCCGCCCGCCTCTCCGGGCTCAGCCAGCAGGAATGGCTGGACAACAACCTGATGCCCGCCACCAGCTACTTCTGGAAGCACCTGCTGCGCGGCGAAGACAAGGGCAACTACACCGTCGGCCGCCTCGACAGTCGCTACACTGGCATCGATGGCATGGCCAGCGGCGACCGACCCGATTACAACTCCGAGCTCACCAGCTGGCTACACTCTTTCACCCCCGCCATCAATTACTATCTGCGCGAAGAGCTAAACTTCAAGACCGACCTGCAGTACAATATGTTCGGCCCCGTTTACCCCTGGGATCGCTCCGGCGACGAGACCGGCCCCAACCTCCGCAAGGCCATGGCCATGAACCCTTACCTGAACGTGATGATCCAGAGCGGTTACTTCGATGGCGCCACGAACTACTACGACGCCAAGTACAATCTCTGGCACCTCGACCCCAGCGGACGGATGAAAGACCGGCTAAGCTTCAAAGGTTATTACTCCGGCCACATGATGTACCTCCGCCGGGAAGACCTGAAAAACGCTAATGAGCATGTGCGGGAGTTTATCCAGGAGAGTTTGCCGGGAGGGAAGAGTGCGAAGTATTAGGCAAGTTCCAAGTTCCAAGTTGCAGGTTGCAGGTTGTTCCCCCTTGTTCCCTGCAACCTGCAACCTGAAAACCTGCAACCTGCAACCTGGAAGACGATCCCCCTAATCAAGCCATCGTATCTTTACCCGCTAAGAATCATCATCAAGATATGTATAGACTACTTTACCTACTTCTAGCTTTTTGCGTCACATTCTCTCTTTCAGCTCAATCTTCCGCTTTTCAGCTGAAGACGGCCGGGCCCGCAGGGAATGAGTTCATTGTTCAGGCTTCTCTTGACTTGAATCAAATCCGGACGTCCTTGAAAAAAGCGCCCATGGAGTTTACGCAGGCGAAGAGCCAGACGGTGATCAGCCTGCCGCTGCCCAATGGTGAGTTTGCCGAGTTTACGGCCTGGAACAGTCCAATGGTAAAGAATAATGCCGACCTCGGCAGCTACGTGCTGACTGGCCCCTGGGGCGGTGGCCGGATGGCGACTTCGCCAGATAAAGTCTCTGCTGTACTGCGTGGTCCGGAGGGCTACTTTATTATTGACGTCCGCGAGGACGACCCCTTTACCTACGAAGTTGTCGATTATCAGGACTTCATGGCCGTGATCGGCGAAGTAGAAGGTCCGCTCTCTTGTGGCTTTGACGAGACGACGATGCCTGGCTACGGTGACATTGAGCTCGATGAAGAGGTAGAAGGACATGGCGAGCACGCAGGTGCAAAGTCCCTTGAAAAAGCAGGGAACGAAGCCCGCGAGCTCCGGGTCTACGACCTGGTGATGACCAATACGGGGGAATTCGCTGCGGCTCAGGGTGGCACGGCTGCCAGTGTTCTCGCAGCCTTTAACGAAGCAGCCTCTACCATCAACGGCATCTTTGAAAATGAGATCGGTATTCGGATGAACCTCGTGGAGGTGCCCGGGCTGATCTACACCGACTCCGCCACCGACCCGTTTACAAACGCGAACGAAGGTGGTGCCCTTCTGGGGCAGGTAATCGGAGCCTTCGAGGCCAACGGTGTTGCTCCTCAGAGTTATGATCTCGGTCACATTCTTACCGCCCGCTGTACAGATGTTGGCGGAGTGGTAAGTGGTAATGCCTGTACGAATGGTAAAACCCGCGGGGTAACCTGCGTTAGTAACTCTGTGGTAGGTGCCGCTTTGCGCATCATGTCCCACGAGGTAGCTCACCAGTTTTCTGTAAGTCACAGCTGGAACAATTGTCCCGGTAGCGATGGACAGCGTGCGGGCCAGACCGCCTTTGAGCCTGGGTCTGGCACAACCATCATGTCTTATGCCGGCACCTGTGGCGACCAAAACGTAGGCAACGAAGAATCTTACTTCCACGTGGGTAGCATTGAGCAGTTCCTGACCTTTACGCGGGTAACCGGTGGCCGCCAGTGTGCTACCGTAGTGGAAACCGATAACTTCACACCAGAAGTAGACTTTGATTACGAAGATGACTTCACCATCCCCGCCAACACGCCCTTCCGCCTGGAAGGTAGCGCGACGGACGTAAATGGTGATGTGCTTACTTATAACTGGGAACAGTATGACCTGGGGCCAGCCTCTGAGGTTTTAGCCCCTCGCGGAAATGTGCCTCTTTTCCGTTCTTACGCTCCTACGGAAGAAGGTTTTGTGCGCTACTTCCCACGTCTTGATCGAATTGTTAATCGCATCACCACCCGTGTTGAAGTACTCCCCACCTACAGCCGGGAAATGACCTTCCGGCTTACGGCCCGCGACAATAATGCTCAATCCGGCGGGGTAGACTGGAAGCAACTGCACTTCTTAGTCGACAGCTCCGCTGGCCCGTTCCAGGTAATGGAGCCCGTTGACCCCATCTGGAACGTAGGTGACTACCAGGAAGTAAATTGGGATGTAGCCAAAACCAACCTGGCTCCCATCAATTGTAAACGCGTCAACATCGTGCTTTCAGTAGACGGTGGCCAGACCTTCGACCTCGTACTGGCAGAAGACGTTCCCAATACCGGTAGCGCCTTTGTAACGGTACCTCAAACAGCCATCAGCACCGAGGCCCTGCTCATGGTAGAAGCGGCTGATAATGTCTTCCTTAACGTCAACGAAGATTTCTTCCGCATCGACGAAGCGGAAACGGCTGGTTTTACGCTCGAGGCAAGTACGCGCTTCGAAGAGATCTGTTTGCCCGATGCGCTGGACATCCCCTTCAACTCCGGTAGCATCCTGAGCTACGACACCATCATCAATCTCTCTGTTGAATCGAGTAACTTGCCCGACGGCACGCTGGTCAGCTTTACGGACGCCGCCATTGCACCAGGAGAAAGTTCCACGCTCAGCGTTGACCTCAACGATGTTCGCTTTACCGGCACGTTAGAAATTACCGTTCTCGGCGTGTCTGGTAGCCTGGACACCGCCCGCCGGACGATTCTGCTGGACGTTACTGACAACGATTACTCCGACCTGGAAGCAACGCTACCCGCCGAAGGAACCGGAGGTATCATTCTGGCTACGGAGTTCGACTGGACGGAAGCTGTCAACGCGGACAACTACGACATTCAGATTGCGACCTCGCCTACCTTCGCCGAAGGAACCATCTTCGAGGAGACCTTCGACCTAAGTGACTCGGACTACCTGCCCGCTGAATTTTTCAACCCCAACGTTCTCTACTTCTGGCGGGTAAGAGGTACTAACATCTGTGGCCCCGGTGAATGGTTGGACCCAGCTAGTTTCCGGACGGTGAACAGTCAGTGTACCACCTTCGCCAACGAGGAAGATATTGCCCTGCCCGGCAGCGGCAGGTCCTACATCAAGGAGAGCCGGATATTCATCGAGCAGTCTGGTAGCATCAGTGACCTGAACATCCCTAACGTTACCCTTCGGTATAACTTCGCTTCCCAGATTACGCTGACACTCGTCAGCCCCGCCGGAACGCGGGTAGTGA
>CALIGP010000190.1 GCA_938021455.1 uncultured Lewinella sp.
GATGCCGATAGCCGACAAAAAACCGCTGATGTACTGACAAGCCAACGTAACATCCGATCTTCGCAGTATGAGACGATGCTTACCCCTTCTTTGCTTTCTTACCTTTCTCTGCACCTGCGTCCGCGCCCAGGGTCCCGTTAGTGGTTTCCCGACGCCAAAGGGAGAAACGGCTATCGCCATCAGTTACAGCAAGGAAACTTACGATAATTACTTCCTACCGGAAGACGTAGAAGAGAAGCGGGAGATTGAAACGATCAGCTATAGCCTGTTTGTGGAAACGGGGGTGAGCGACAATATGTCGCTGATCGCTACCCTACCATGGATGAAGATTAATGAGGAGGAAGGCAGCCTGCAGGATGCTTCCCTGTGGCTGAAGTATATGAATCTCGACAAACGATCTGGTCGTTCGGCCAGCCGCGTATTCACTTCAGTGGGTCTTAGCCTGCCCATCGGCAACTACGAAACGATGGGCAATACCGCCCTCGGGCAGCGGGCCACCGTTTTTCAGGGCCGGCTGGTGTATCAGTTTCAACACGATGACGGCTGGTTTCTCCATGGGCAAACAGGTATCGACTTTCAGATTGCTCCCGAAGCTCAGTCTTCCTGGCCACTGCTGCTACGCACCGGCTACGGCGGCAAATTTTTCTATACCGAAGCCTGGATAGAGTTCGTCTCGGCACTCGAAAGTGGCAGCGGTGTGCAGGGCGCAGCTGCCGGAACGGGCTCCAGTTGGAGTCGCTTTGGCGGTACTTTCTACGTACCGGTTACCCGCTGGGCCGGGCTTAACCTGGGCGCTGCATGGGTGCTGGGCGGAGAGTTCATCGGGGAAAGCTCGCGGGTGAACCTAGGCTTCGTGTTTAAACTGGGTACGGGCCGTTAATAGAGACAGGGCTTGCCCTGTCTCTACTACTAACAGCATCCCCGGTCTCTACCCCATACTATTCAAAATCTCCGCCACGTGCATCACTCGCAGCGGCTTGCCTTCCCGACGAATGAGACCTTCCATGTGCATTAGGCAGGACATATCACCAGAGGTGATAATTTCCGAGTCATTGTTCAGGTGATCGGCGATGCGATCGCGGCCCATCTTAGTAGACAGTTCCGGCTCATTAACGCTAAAGGTACCGCCGAAGCCGCAGCATTCGTCCGTACGTTCCAATGCCACCAGTTCGATATCTTTAACCATACTGAGCAGGTAGCGATAATGACTGAAGGCCTCCCCTACCCGCTCAGAACCGGAGCCGAGGCGCAGACCCCGCAGGCCATGGCAGCTGTTATGAATTCCGACGCGATGCGGAAAGCGAGCCTCCAGTTTTTCAACGCCAAGGACGTTGATGAGGAACTCGGCCAGTTCATAGGTTTTTTCGCGAACGGCCACGGCTTCCGGTGTTTGCTCCATAACGTCGTAATGGTGCTTGACGTGGTAAACACAGCTGCCGGAGGGGCAGACGATGTAGTCGTAGCTACCAAAAGTCTTCACGAAATTATCGTAAATAGGCCGGGCTTCCTGCTCCATGCCGGAGTTGGCCAGCGGCTGACCGCAGCAGGTTTGCTCGCGGGGAAAAACGACCTCGCAGCCTAGTTTTTCCAGCAACTCGAGCGTGGCAATACCGGCTTTGGGGTAAAATTGATCGACGTAGCAGGGGACGAAAAGGGCGACGGTCATGAGGGGGAGTGTGGTAGTAGTGGTAGTATGGTAGTAATGGTAGTAATGGTAGTAGTGGTAGACAAGGTAAGGCCCTCGGAAATGCCAGCTATCCTGTACTGTCATTTAGAGCAGAAAAATTTTCAGGCCGACGGAGCGCGGGTGCGAAGGAGCGTTAGATGAGCAAGGGGAAAGGACCAGCGACCAGCCCAAAACCCACAACAAAACAAAAACCGCAAAACAACCCACAATTTGTTTAAATAAATACCTGTTGTTTTGTATGTTTGTGATCTTAACAACAGCAGTAAATGGCCCAGTATACCGAAGACACCATCCGCTCGCTCGACTGGAAAGAGCATATTCGCCTACGCCCCGGTATGTATATCGGAAAAACGTGAGACGGTGCCAGCCCAGATGATGGGATTTACATCCTGCTCAAGGAGGTAATTGACAACTCCATCGATGAATATGTGATGGGCCACGGTGCCCAGATCGAAGTTAAAGTGGAAGACGGAGTTGCCTCCGTTCGCGATTATGGCCGGGGTATTCCGCTGGGTAAGGTCGTCGACGTAGTATCGAAGATGAACACTGGTGGCAAGTATGACAGTAAGGCCTTCAAAAAATCCGTAGGGCTGAACGGTGTTGGTCTGAAAGCAACGAACGCGCTGTCGGAAGAATTTACCGTTTACGCCGTCCGGGAGGGAAAGCTGAAGAAAGCTGACTTCTCTTATGGCGAGCTCCAGAAGGAACACAATCAGGCCAAAACCAAAGAGCCTAACGGTACCTACATTAGCTATCGGGCGGACACCCAGATCTTCAAGAAGTATAAGTACCGCTCGGATTACATCGAGAACCAGCTCTGGAACTACGCCTATCTGAACGCCGGCCTTAAATTGATCTTCAACGGTAAAACGCTGGTAAGCCGCAACGGCCTACGCGACCTTTTGGAACGCCGCATCGGTACTGAGCTGCAACGTTACCCCATCATTCACCTCAAAGAGGAGGACGTAGAAGTAGCCATTACCCACGGCAATGGATATGGCGAAGCTTATTACAGCTTCGTTAACGGGCAGTATACCACCCAGGGTGGCACCCACCTCAATGCCTTTAAACAGGCGGTGGTGGAAGCCGTACAGAAGCACTTCGGCAAAGCTTATGACCGGAAAGACATCCTGGCCAGTATCGTTGCTGCCGTTGCGGTCAAAGTTGAGGACCCCATCTTCGAGTCGCAGACTAAGACGAAGCTCGGCTCTACCGATATGGGGCCCGGCTCCCCTACCGTCGTTACCTTCCTGCGTAATTTTATGCTGGAAAAACTGGATAATTTTCTGCACAAGAACCCGGAAGTAGCCCAGGCAGTAGAAAAGCGGATTAAGCAGTCCGAACGTGAACGCAAAGAAATTGCCGGCATAAAGAAGCTCGCCAATCAGCGAGCGAAAAAAGCCAACCTGCACAACAAGAAGCTTCGCGACTGCCGGGTACAGTATAATTCCAACAGCAAGAAGCATACCGAAGAACAGAAGCTTGCGACTACGATCTTTATCACCGAAGGAGACTCCGCCAGTGGCTCCATCACGGTGGCTCGTGATGTACAGACCCAGGCCGTCTTCTCGCTACGGGGCAAGCCGCTCAACTGCTTCGGGCAGACGAAAAAAGTCGTCTACGAAAACGAAGAGTTCAACCTGTTGCAGCACGCGTTAAACATTGAAGATGGCGTCGATGAGCTTCGCTACAACCGTGTGGTGGTAGCTACTGATGCAGACGTAGACGGGATGCACATCCGTCTGCTGCTGTTGACCTTTTTCCTCCAGTTCTTCCCAGACATGGTCGGGGCGGGCCACCTCTACATTCTGGAGACACCGCTCTTCCGCGTAAGAGACAAGCAAAAGACTTTCTATTGCTACAGTGAACAAGAAAAGCAGGAGGCCATGAAAGCCCTGCGCGGCAAGCCGGAGATCACCCGATTCAAGGGCCTTGGAGAGATCAGCCCCAAAGAATTCAAAGACTTCATCGGCGAAGACATTCGCCTCGAGCCCGTCGTCCTCGGTGAATCCACCAACATCGACGATCTGCTGAAATATTATATGGGTAAGAACACCCCACAGCGGCAAAATTTCATCATCGACAATCTACGCATCGAACGGGATGATGATCTGGACGGGGATGGTACATCGGATGTGGAGCAGTTGGAAGCCGTTGGGTAGTCTGGTGGTTCGGTGGTCAGGTAGGCTGCCGTACGTTGGAAGTGGACTTCCGGTCAGGCAGCAAGGAGCCGCGATAACAAGTCAAGCGGCGGTGAATTTTGATGGGCTAATGCGTCCTAGTACAGTGTAATTTAAATTATCGATCATTGGGATGACCCCTCGGTGCACCCCTCGGCTCGCTGCTCTCGCTCGGGGTTTACTCGGGGGCCAGCGGTCTAAATCAGGGCCGTCGGCGCGCTGCGCGCCGACGGTTCGCCCCCTAAAGCTCGGTCCCCGAGTAAACCCTGAGCGTACTTTGACCGAAGGGGAAAGGGAGCCGAAGGGTGCACCGAGGGGCTAGTTGCAAACAGCCAATAACTTAAATTACACTGCACTAGTATCCAAAGACTTCATTAAGTTATGACAACAAGAGAATCAATTGTCGTCAGACCGCACAATTTGTCATTTGAAAAACCAAATC
>CALIGP010000191.1 GCA_938021455.1 uncultured Lewinella sp.
TTCTGCCATTGCCGCTTCTGCGCAAGTAACGGATGTTGCTTGTGAAGGTGACGCCTCTGGTGCGATCAACCTCTCCGTCTCTGGAGGAACATCTCCATATTCCTATGTCTGGAGTAATGGAGCAACTACGCAAGACATTAGCAATTTAGTAGCGGGTGATTACTCCGTAACGATCACGGATTCTAACCGCTGTACAATAACTCGTTCCTTCACGGTTGGGGCAGGCTCTTCTATCACGGTAAGTGGTACGGCCAGTTCTGCCGCTTGTAACGACGAAGCAACAGGCTCCATTAATATCTCCGTTAGCGGAGGAGCGGCCCCATACGCCTACCGTTGGAGCAATGGCGCAACTACCCAAGACATTAGTGGCTTGGATGCTGGAACCTACACGGTTGCCGTAACGGATGCTAATGGCTGTATGCAGTCTGCTTCTTTCACCGTCACGGAACCTGGAGACGTGAATCTGGCTATTACTGCGCCTACCATCACTTGTGGTGGAACGTCTACCGGCTCAATTACCGTTCTGCCTTCTGGTGGTACGCCTCCTTATTCCTACCTATGGAGTAATGGCGCCGTTACCCCTGAAATTACGAACGTACCTGCAGGACTTTATATGGTGACCGTAACGGATGCTAATGGCTGTTCTGAAGTGACGACTGGTATTTCGCTCAGCGAACTACCCCAACTCGCTTGTAACGTAATCGTTGATCAGCCAGCCACTAGTGGAAACGATGGTCAGCTTTCCGTAGATATCGATGGTGGTACGGCTCCTTACGCCTACGTCTGGAGCAACAATGCTACGACGCCTACAATCAGTAACCTTGCCGCTGGTACTTACTCCGTTACCATAACGGATGCTAATGGCTGTACAACTGAATGTACCGGAACACTTCAGGCATTCTCTGGTATTGGAGATTATGTCTGGGAAGATTGGAACGTTGATGGTCAGCAAGATCCAGGTGAACCCGGAATCTCTGACTACCCCGTCTACCTGAAGAATGCTGCTGGTGTAATCATTGATTCTACCCGCACGGATGAAAATGGCTTCTATTCCTTCATGGGACTCATCCCCGGAGATTACTCCATTTTCTTTCCCGAAGCACCCGGTGGTATCCGTACCATTTTCAATTCTGGCAACGATGCTACTGATAATGATGCAGATCCATCCATGAACGGTATGACGCAGGTGTACAACCTCGAGCCAGGTGAATTCAACATGACTGTTGATGCCGGCTTCTTTGCGGAGCCTAATGGTGAGATTACCGACCCCTGTAACTGTCTTAACAACGCTACGGATGAGCTTAACGGTCAGTTCTCAGAAGTGGTGGAGATTGTTGCTAACCCTGGTCAGACGTGGACAATCATTGCTGCTCAAAACCTATTCAGTACAAGTAGCGCTGCACCACCCGTAGCACCTACTCCGATTGCGGTTGGGACTACTCTCCCACAAGTAGGGCTCTTCGAGAACTTTGACAATTTGGCTGTTTACCGCCTTGACCTCTTCCTGGTGGATAGCCTGCCTTACTCCGTTACCCTGAGTAATGGTGCTTACCAGTTAACGCTGAGAAACCAGTGTTTCTACCCCGTAGTACGCTACGTAGAAACACCACCGGATAGCCTCTGTCGCTTCGATCCAATTTTTGGCTTGAACGGTTTCGGTCTGCTTAATCAGCAGCCACTATCGGGTAATGTGACTTTCTCCATCAACGGAGCTGCCGCGTCAAATATTGACCCAATGGCACTGCCCATTGGCCCCAACGTGATTACTGCTCAGTTTACGCCATCTGATCCCGACGAATGTGTCGTGGAGGCAGAACGTATTATCGTAATCACAGAAGAGTGTAACGCTAAGCTGGGTAACTTCGTCTTCGAAGATATCAACGGCAACGGCATTCAGGATTCCGGTGAGCCCGGTATTCCTGGTGTCAAAGTTACCGTAACGAGTCAGGATGGTACTTACATGGATATGACCACGACCGATGAAAACGGTTTCTACTGTTTCTTCGTTCCTCCGGGCACTTACAAGATCACCTTCGAGCAGCCGGAAGATTTCATCCCAACTACGCCAAACGCTGGCACTAATGATGAATTGGACAGCGACATGGACCCCGCTATGCTGATGACCGGCTTCTATACCGTTGGGCCAAACGAGGAGAACCTGACCATCGACGCTGGTTTCATCAACCCATGTCGTCAGAACGTAAGTAACCCTGGAACTATCGCTCAAAGCCAGACGCTTTGTGGCCCGGGTAACGTACCGCAACCATTCACGGAGATTGCTCCGGCTTCGGGTGGCGTTGGCCAGATCGAGTATCTCTGGATGTACAATACTGAAGATGCTGGACAGGACATTTCTTACTGGCAGCCAGTACCGAACAGCAATTCGCCCAACTTCGCACCCGGCCCGATTTATGAGACGACCTTCTTCGTGCGTTGTGTACGCCGCAACAATTGCCCTTACATCGAGGGGAACGTACTGACGGTAGAAGTAGGCAATGATGCGGTAGCTGACATCAGCGGACCAAGCTCCATCTGTGTTGGAGACGATGCGATCTTCCAGGCCGTTAACCCCGGTGCAGGTGCTCGTTTCAGTTGGACCTTCTCAGGTTCTGCAACCGTAACTTCCAGCACTCAGCCGACGGTTACAACCTCATGGCAAACATTTGGTAACTTCTCTGCTACCCTGACCGTTACTCGTAATGGTTGTGTAAGCACGCAGGTGTTCAACGTTTCCGTGCTGAACTCTCCGACCCGTTGTGGTGGAAACCTTACCGCCTCCGGTGCAGTAAATAATCTACAGCTGCGTGACGTAATGATCGAGTGGGAAGTTCCTGCTGATGGTACGGCCTATGCTTTCGAATTGGAACGCTCAACGGACGGTCAGAACTTCAGCACAGTAGCTGCAGTCACTACCCCTGATTTTGTATCCAGCGGTAACATGGCCATCTTCCGCCAGGGAGACGTCAGCCCGCTTGCTGGTCGGAACTTCTACCGCGTTCGGATGATTGATGCGGAATACGGTGATATGCTCTCCAACATTGTGGAAATGCAACTTGCCGGAGCTTCTACTTCCATTGGACGAATCTTCCCGAACCCCGCCCGTGAAGGTATGATTCACGTTGAGATGACCGAGGAAGCAGACGTAGATCTGCCAACCAGTGTTCAACTCTATGATGTTCGTGGTAATTCAGTAGGCCCACGCCAATACCTGCGCCCGGGTGCTGGAGTTATTAATCTACCGACTACTAACATCTCTGCAGGGGTTTACTTCCTGCGTATGATGGTAGGTGACAGAACCGAAACGCACCGGGTTATTTTAGAATAAATAGCCACTTCTGAATTTAATTTCAGTATGCAATCCGTTGTTTTTTTAAAGCAACGGATTGCATTTCCCCTTACGCTATCAGCGTAAGGGGATTTTTTTTATGTTGTTGGTCTATTCAAATACATAAGCCTGTTGGCCAGGTG
>CALIGP010000192.1 GCA_938021455.1 uncultured Lewinella sp.
TCAGAATACCCTGAGGTAGGACGGCTGCCACGAAACTGTAAGTCATCTTTCAGAATATGGACAAAAACGAGACTATCGCCCACCCGGTCTACGCTTTCCACAATCGCTTTTGTTTCGGTAATCCGATAAGAGACGGGCGCATTGTCATCGAAGGTTTCGATCAGGCGGGTGTGGTATTCATCTCCGGCTTCGAAGCTGGTCAGAGAAGCAAAGGAAGGGGCTTGAATACCGACCATTGGTTGGCTGAGGCCAACGAGGGGGAGGGAGGCATTGGCCTCCAGATCGTAGAAGTAGGTGCCGGTAAGCAGGCCGTAGTTTTTGCTGATGCGGATGTCTAGCGGTTTGGCGTTTCCCCTTTGCTCGAAGCTGATGTATTTCACACTATCCGTTAGTCCGAAAAAGGTCTCTAGTTTGACGGAGTCGACGGTGGCCAGGGTGCTGTCAATCGCGATCCATTGCGTTCCCGTTTGGGCGCCGGTGCGCAGGTGCATGGTATCGGTATAAAAGAGCAGGGTAGTGCCCGCTGGCTGCTGTTCCACGCGCAGCCCGGCGAAGGAGGGAACCCGCTGGCGGAAGCGGGAATCGACTTCCCGCAATGACTCATAAGCAGGCTCCTCTCCAATGCCATTCAGCCGCATACCCAGGTACGCTGGTTCGGCTAAATCCGGCTTTTCGTAGAGATACTGCACGCCGGGACGGAAAAGCTGCCAGTCGAATGCCGTGCCGAGTACTACCGAGTCGAGCGGATTGGTGAAATCGTAGGGTACACCGCAGGTGTCTGTCTGGCTGGAAACAACGCCCTCAAGATTGTTCAGGTACTGGCTGAAAGTGCCATTGGTAAAATAAGGACCGCCGAGATTTGGAAAATAAAATCCGGTAGGAATGAAGTCTAGATCTGACAAGTCTATGAAACCTTCAGTTCTGTCGTCTACGTAGACATATTGCTTGCCAACGCCGTAGCAACCAAATCTGTCGCTAAAAATGAGCCCTGCTGTACGACCGTTTTCTGGGAAATAAAGCTCTCCTGGTTGTCCGTCCAGCCAACCGTGGTCTTCCTCTGAAAGTCGCCAGAATCCAGTTTGCTCTGTGCTGAAATTCACCTGACGCCGCTGACGAGGACTCTCAAAATCTACCTCGTAGGAAAGCTCATCGTAGAAAAACTCTATTTCTCGTGTCCCGAAAATGGGGTCACAGCTGAAGCTCCCGGGCCAGACTTTTTGTTCCTGATGGGTGAAATATCCCGTTCCGTCCCTAAACCTAAAACTGCGCACCCGCTCGATACTCAGCGTCTTGTCATTGGGGATATCAAGCACATTGTCTAAGGTTGCGTTCTGAGACCCAACGGCTGGGTCGCTGATACCTATCAGCCGAAGCGGCGTAGTGGTTTGCTCCAGCTGCCAGAAATAGGTTCCGGTCAGCAACCCATATGATTTACTCACCCGAATGGGAACCGCTAATTCTTCTCCACCATCCGTTTGGTAAAAGCGGATATACTTCACGCTGTCCGTCAGGCCCAGAAAATCTTCCTGCCGGATGGAGTCTACTCTGGCGGAGATATTCTCCCCGGCTTCCCAGCTGCTGCCAACACTTGCCTGGTTCTGGATGGTTATAGGTCCACCACTAACTATTTCAAAATCCAGCTGGGTAAACCCGTTAGCTTGCGTAACAAACAGCCCGGCGAAAGCGGGAACTATTTTCGAAAAGCGGGAACCGGCTTCAGTAGGAAATAGACTTTCGTAGGTAGGAATGGGATCATTTGGAAGATCGAATTCATCCAACGTAATATTCATGCCCAGAATCGGACTTTGCAACTCAGAAATCGGCGCCGGATCTTCGTACAGGTACTGGGTGTTAAACCGAAAAAATTGATAATCAAAATTTTCCTGCGCCATAGCTAAAGAAATAGCCAGGAAACAAGTAATAATGGTGAAGGTGTATTTCATTAGACAGGGTGTTTGGTGTATAAAATTAATGAACTTCAGGAGGTATACTTGACCAGAAAGCCACTAATGGCGGTTTTGTTGGGTGGCTTGCAATTATGGGAGGGCATTCTTTTGAATTCGGACAATCTCTCGTAAATGTTACAACCCAAACACCGCCGCTCGCTACCTTTGCCCCATGGCAAAACCCCTCCAGCCCCAGACCCGCGCCATCCGCGGACAGATGGACCAGACCGACTACCGCGAACACTCGACGCCGCTTTTCCTGACGAGTAGTTTTACCTTCGATTCTGCCGAAGCGATGGCCGAAACTTTTGCGGGCCAGCGGGAAGGGATTATTTACTCCCGCTACAGCAACCCCAGCGTAAATGAGCTCATCAATAAGGCCTGCGCGCTGGAAGGAACCGAGGCGGGCTTTGCCACTGCCTCCGGTATGGCGGCAGTCTTTGCCAGTCTGGCGGCGCTGGTGGAAGCAGGCGATCACATCGTGGCCACCCGCGCCCTTTTTGGCAGTACCCACCAATTGTTGACCAACGTACTCCCAAAATGGGGCGTTACTTTCACCTACGTTGAGCCCGACCAGCCGGAAAGCTGGGCGGTGGCAGTACAGCCCAATACGAAATTGTTTGTCACGGAGACTCCCTCTAATCCCGGCCTGAAGCTCGTGGATATGGCGGCCGCAGGAAAGCTTTGTAAAGAACATAATCTGCTCTTCGTAGTAGATAATTGTTTCGCAACGCCGGTCTTACAACGTCCTGCGGACTTCGGCGCCGACCTCATCACCCACTCCGCCACCAAGTGGATGGACGGACAGGGTAGGGTACTTGGTGGCCTGCTGCTGGGTAAGCAGGAGGTGATGGATAAGGTGACGACCTTCTGCCGACACACCGGCCCCGCCATGTCTCCCTTCAACGCCTGGGTGATCAGTAAAAGCCTGGAAACCCTACACGTGCGTATGAAAGCGCACTGTGAATCAGCACTCACAATGGCTAAATGGCTGGGCAAGCAGGCGGCGATCACGCAGGTGCATTATCCGTTTTTGGAGAGCCATGCGCAGTACGAACTGGCGCGCCGCCAGATGACGGCCGGAGGTGGCATCGTTACCTTCGAGCTGGCCGGCGGCATCGCCGCTGCACAACGACTGCTCAACGGCCTGGAAGTCTGTACGCGTAGCTCTAACCTGGGCGACACACGTACCATCCTTACCCACCCGGCAACAACTACTCACTCCAAATTAAGCGTTGAAGAAAGAGCCTCCGTTGGCATCACGGATGGCCTCGTACGCATGAGTGTAGGGCTGGAAGCGGTGGTTGACATTCAAGAGGATTTGCTTAGGGGACTATAAGTTTTTAGCCCGTGCCGAACACGTAGTAGATAATTACCGCCAGAATGATTAGCGGAATCAGGAAATAGAAATAGAGCCGTAGTGGGTTGCGGGCAATCCTTCTTCGGGCTTCCGTTTCCGGACTGATCCTTCCGTTGCTATCTTGTGGTTTCTGGTCTTCAGTCTTACGCATGCTGCCAAAATACCAACGAACCAACAGACCAACGAACCAAAATACAAATACATGTTCCGCGCATCCCACTGGGAGAAAACTACCTTTTTACGCGAAGCAGACGTGTTAGTCGTCGGAGCTGGCTTGACTGGACTACAGGCCGCGCTGGAGTTGAAACGACGAAACCCCAAGCTGGACGTGCTGGTGATCGAGCGCGCACCTTTGCCGAGGGGCGCTAGCACTCGTAATGCTGGCTTCGCCTGTTTTGGCGGGCCAACGGAACTGTTGGCGGACCTGGATGCTTACGGCCCGGAGTCAATGGTTAAAACGGTGCGACAACGCTATGAGGGTATTCAGGCCCTGGAGGAAAACTATGCAGAACGGGGAATCGACTGGCAAAAGCTGGGGGGCTATGAAGTAGTAGAAGAGGCGGCGATCACGCAGGTGCAGGGGAGGTTGCAAGAGCTAAATGGCTTGCTGGCGGAAGTGACGGGTAGGGCGGAGACCTGGTCACCCGTTTCCCCGTCGTACTTCTGTAGAAGTACGACGAGCACCATTGCTGGTGCGTTCTACAACCCGCTCGAGGCGCAACTTCATCCGGGCAAACTTGTCACGGTCTTATTAGCAGATTGCCACGCTGTAGGGATTCGCTTCCTCTTTGGTTCTACAGTATTAGCCGTAGAAGAGGGCAGGGTAGAGGTAGAAGACTTCGGTTCGCTGAAGGCCGAAAGAATTTTGCTCACCGTTAATGCTTTCGCCCGCGAGTTATTATCGGATGACTTCCCGGAGGCCATCCGTCCCGTTAGAAATCAAATTTTACTCAGCCGGAAAATTCCGAATTTGAAAATAGAGGGCTGTTTTCACTTCCACGAAGGCTATGTCTATTTCCGCAATGTGGGGGAAGACCGTCTTCTTATTGGCGGAGCCCGGCATTTAGCCGGCGTGCGCTCCGAGACGGATGCTTTTGGCGCTAACGAAGCTATTGCCGACATGCTGGTCAACGCTCTACAACGCTGGTTTCCGGAGTATGGGTTGTCACGAGCAGATTTTCCAGATGCCTGGAGTGGCATCATCGCCCAGGGCGATGGTAAAGAGCCCGTGCTTCGCTATGCCCGCCAGAATGTTCTCGTAGCCGGCCGCCTGGCGGGCATGGGCGTGGCGCTGAGCGCTGCGCTTGCCCGCCAAGCGGCGAATCTACTTTTAAATAAGGGCTAGAACGAAGGCTACTCCACAATAGCTGCTGCAGCGGGCTTGTCAAAGGCATCCGCTGGGCTTTCCGGCTTGAAGGAGTAATCCGACACCGTAATGTTGGTGATCACCTCGGTCGGTTTGTCCGACCAACGAGTGGTGAAGCCCGTGGGGAGCGTAATGCCGTCAACGGCTGTCTTGCCATTAAGCACCATCAGTTTCTCGGGTAAATGCCCACCGTCGGGGAAGAAGCCGCTGTAGGAGACAATGTAGTTGAGCGCATCCATTTGCTTGGTCTCAGGGTTGAGCCAAAGGACGTAGTAGTCCTGGTCTGCGTCGCCAATTCCTTCACCATAAGTTACTTTGACGCGGTGGTAGCTGGTGCCTTCCCAGTCTGCGTCTTCCAGTTGCTCGAAGAAGATCCCCTCATCGGCTAAAACAAAGGGTAGGCCAACGAAATAATAGGGAGTGAGGCTCCAAAACCGGGAATTGACACTAAGCTCAGCGTCTGCGGGAAGCTTCCAGGCTTCTTTCCCGTCGAAGCCGTAGCTCATTCCTTCTTGATCCGCTGATTGGTGGATAGCCCTTGCGTTGACATAATCGTTGAGGATGTAAGAATCGCGGATGGTCTTGTCCTTTTCCGTAGGCTGGTAGTTAAAGCGGTAGTAGAGTGGGCTCTGTGCGTACCATTTTTCAAGACCACCGTGTGCATTGATTGCCGCGAGAATCAGCTGGCTGGCGTCGGACTTTTTGAGCCTGCTTTCTGCGTTTGTTATGCGGTCAGCGAAGGGAGAAATTTCTTCGACCACAGGTACTTCATCAGTGACGCTATTGGAAGGGTTCGACTCACAAGCGGTGAAAAGCAGGATGGGAAGAAGATACAGTAGAACTTTCATTGAATTATTTTTTTGGAGTAACCCAACCGGAGGCGAAGCGTTCGCTCTTATCCGAAAAGAATGGCGTTTGCGGACATTCGGGAATAAAAAAACCGCCATCCCTGAACGTAGAATGACGGTTTGATTTTTTTCAGACCCTGGGGTCGATTAGTTTCAGTTGGCGTGAGCCTCCTTGGCGGTATGCAAAAAGCCGACGGCGAGGCTGTCTTCCCCCAGGAAATGTTCCAGGTGGTGGCAACGATCCTCAATCTTGAAGAGCATGCCTTCCAGCATTGACTTGGTGCCGAAGTCCTCTACTTCGAAGGCTTTCTTAATGGACTTACGGAACTCTTCTGCGATCTTCCGCTCGTTTTTCATGTCGTTTTTAAAGGCGTCGCGGATGTGCATGACGTCTTCAGACTCCTGCTCGATGTAGGCCAGCTCGACGTACTTCTCGAGTCGGGTAGTTGGCGTATAGCCCAAGAGAGTCATTCTTTCCGCCAATGCATCGAGTTGCAAGTTGACTTCTTCGTAGTGCTTCTGCAAGAATACGTGAATGTCATGAAACTGGGGCCCCTCTACCATCCAGTGATGTTTGTGATACTGGGCGTACATGATCCACATAGCTGCAAGGTGCTTATCGAGGTGGGCCGCCATCTCTTTACAGGCAGTGTCACTAAGTCCTACAGGGTTTCCTTCGTAGTCAGATTTTTTGCGCAACTTTCTCATAAATATTGTTTTTTGGTTCCTCCTTATTACGGAAGTGGGGAGGGGGATGTTCGTCGGAAAGACTGCTTTTTACCTTTTCTGAACACATTCGGCTTCACTCAGTGCATCGCCTGCGGTGGCGCCCGAGTCACAAAAAATCCTGTGCCATATTGTACAGAATTGGTGCTTGAGAAAATCCCTTAGCACCTTCTAACGTCCCATTATTCTTCAGATCATGGCAGCGTTCCGTGAGGGATTGACGTTAAAGGTCTCTAAAGGCGGCTGGCAAGTGAAACTTGGTTACCTTGCCATCGCTTTACCGTCAGAACAACACATTGATCTCACGAAATCCCCCCGACCATGAGCCGATTAAGATTAGCCATTCTGGATTTATACAACGGTATCCCAAATCAGGGAATGCGCTGCATTCGCGAAATTGTGGAGCAATTTGCTGATCGTCTTGATTATGATGTCTTCGATGTGCGCGCAGAGGGTAAACTACCTGACCTAAGCTATGATGTTTTCATTAGTTCAGGAGGCCCCGGAGACCCGCTTGATGGTGAAGGAGAAGGCGGCTGGCAGGAAAACTGGAATGCCTGGTTGGACGATGTCCATCAGCACAACTTGGCAAGTGGGAAGAAAAAATTTGTATTCTTTATCTGCCACAGTTTTCAGATGGCGGTGCACCATTTTCAATTGGCCCAGGTTGTTGCTCGTCGGGGTATTTCTTTTGGAACTTTCCCAATTCGACCTACGAAAGCAGGCAAGCAAGATGTTCTTTTTGCTGAGTTAGAAGATCCTTTCTGGGCCGCTGACTTTCGCCGCTTTCAGGCTATTCAGCCAGATGAGAAACGACTGAAAAAGATCGGTGCTGAAATTTTGGCACTGGAGAAAATACGTCCACACGTTAAACTCGAGCGAGCCATTATGGCCATGCGCTGGAGTGACGAAATGGTCGGTGTTCAGTTTCACCCTGAAGCAGATGCTGAGGGAATGCTGGCGCATTTTAGCCGGCCTGATATTAAGCTGGAAGTAATTGCTGAACATGGCCGGGATAAGTGGATGCAGATGATGGAAGACCTCTCCGACCCTGAGCGTATCCGAAAAACACATGACGCGATCTTACCAAGCTTCCTTACCCGGGCTATTGTGAGTTTAACCGTAACTGAGCCTGCCGAAAAAGCCTGATCCCAATCCTAACGCTTGATCGATATTTTTCGATAGTTGTCGCTTTCCGACCAGACCTTCCAATGGTAGATATTTCAAGACAACTCTGCGAAAGTGTCGTTGTTGACTAAGTGAATTCTACCCAACTACCCTCTATCCTCCATGCCCCGTTCCTCCCGTCGCCACTTGTTGGTATTTATCATTTTGCTACTCTTTACCCTGGTTTTTGCCGGATTTTTGGCGGTAGCAGCTTACTACTATTTTACGGGCGCTGAGAATGTGACCATAAAGTCTTTTGCTCCGGGCTTGCCCGCTGTTTATCTGGGTTTTATGGCCCGTAAAGAATGGAGAGGGATGCAAGCAATGCGTAAAATGGAAGCAAGAAAACGTAGGTTGGAGTCTGCGCAATAGGGGATCAAACCAACAATTGAGACTACAACATTACCTTTAGGATCTGAACTCCTTTCGGTTATGCGAATTTCCTTGTCTGCCTGTTGGTGCAGGATCATCTTTTTCCTTCTCCCATTTGCTTTTTTTGCCTGTCAAGAAGACTTACCTGTGTACGACTCTTTTGCTGAATACCCCGTTTATGCCTTTGATGATTTAGGCATGGTATACACTCCGGAAGCTACCAGCTTCAAACTCTGGTCGCCAACGGCGAAGGCTGTCCGTTTGAGATTGTATGATACGGATGATCCTACTGCCACTCCACGCAGTACGGAAAAGATGAAGGAGGTGGACGGTGCCTGGTCTTACACTGCCAAAGGCGATCTGGATGGCACTTACTACACCTTCCAGATTAAGCAGAATGGCCACTGGTTACCAGAGGATACCGATCCCTACGCCCGGGCCACCGGAACGAACGGAGCAAGAGCGCAGGTTATTGACCTGGCGGATACGGACCCGGAAGACTGGGACACCGACATCCGGCCACCTCTGGCTGCTCCGACAGACGCCGTCATCTATGAATTACACGTAAGGGACGTAAGTCTGGACCCCCGATCTGGCATCCAACATAAAGGAAAATTTTTGGGACTCACAGAGACGGGTACCATTACCCCTCAAGGCGACGCCACCGGCTTGGATCATCTCAAAGAACTTGGAGTTACCCATGTACACTTGCTGCCGAGCTTTGATTTTATGAGTGTCAACGAAGCGCAGCTAGAGGTGCCGCAGTTTAACTGGGGCTACGACCCCCAAAATTACAACGTACCGGAGGGGAGTTACTCCACCGACCCTTCCGATGGCCGGGTTCGTATTCGAGAATTCAAGCAAATGGTACTGGCCCTGCACCGCGCGGGCATTCGGGTTGTCATGGATGTTGTCTACAATCACACCGGCCGTAGCGAAGACAGTCATTTTCAAAACCTGATTCCCGACTATTTCTACCGATTCAACGAAGATGGAACGATGAGTAATGCCAGCGGTTGTGGTAACGAAATTGCCAGTGACCGACCAATGGTGCGCAAGTACATCCGGGAGTCCGTAGAATATTGGGCCAGAGAATACCACATCGACGGATTTCGCTTTGACCTGATGGGCATTCACGATATCCCGACCATGAATGAGGTCAGTCAGTCACTACACGTAATTGAACCCTCGATTTTGGTTTACGGCGAAGGTTGGACGGCGGGCGGCAGCCCGCTGCCAGACTCCCTCAAAGCCCTGAAGGCCAACACACCCGAATTAATGAACATTGCTGCCTTTAGCGACGATCTCCGCGATGGTTTAAAAGGTAGCGTGTTTAATCACGAAGAACAAGGCTTCGTCTCGGGGGCTAAGGGCAAAGAAATGTCCATCCGCTTTGGGGTAGTAGGATCTACGCAGCACCCGCAAATCAATTACGATAGCGTCAACTATTCTAATGCACCCTGGGCCAAAGAACCTTCGCAGTGCATCAATTACGTCAGTTGCCACGATAATCATACGCTTTGGGATCGGTTGGCGATAAGCAATGGGCAAGACGTCCCCAGCCGCCGGGAACAGATGCAACGACTTTCATTGGCGATTGTGCTGACCAGTCAGGGTATTCCTTTCCTACACGCGGGCAGTGAAATGTGCCGAACGAAAAACGGCAACGAAAATAGCTATAACTCTGGAGACGGGGTAAATGCGATCCGTTGGAACGGAAAACGAGCGCATAAGGTTACGTACGAATATGTTCGAGGCCTCATTGCTTTACGTAAAGCTCACCCCGCCTTTAGGATGGGGGAGACGGACTTGATCAGCCGTCACCTCACCTTTGTCGATACACCGGAGGAACAGTTGGTCGCCTATCGCATCCAGCAGGCACCAAACGATGAATGGTCTGACATTGTGGTAGCCTTTAATGGCTCCGCTCAGGCGCAACGCGTACCGCTGCCAGCGGGGAGGTGGTCCCTCGTCGTTAATGGCCGTAAGGTGGACCCAGCAGGAATTGGTGGAACTCAAACCCAATGGACTTACCTCGATGGAGGAGCGGCGGCGGTGTTGAGATTGATGGATTGATCCATTAGATTGATTTTTAGGCTATTTACTATCAATATGCGAAAGGGGCTAAGCAACTCCGAGGAGGGCCCCGAAGGGGTATCTTTTTAATGATTTAGCCCTTAATTCACACCAATCTATCACACTATCCATCTATCTTCGCGCTCATGTCCAGTAAGTACGAACAAAGAGGCGTCTCCGCCACCAAATCAGAAGTCCACGAAGCCATTAAAGGGATGGACAAGGGACTGTATCCAAAAGCATTCTGCAAGATCTTACCTGATGTTGCCGGTGGCGATGCAGACTGGGTCAATATTATGCACGCTGATACGGCCGGCACGAAAACGAGTCTTGCTTACCTCTACTGGAAAGAGACCGGTGATTTGTCCGTCTGGGAGGGCATCGTTCAGGATAGCCTGGTGATGAACCTCGACGATATGGGCTGTGTTGGTGCCGTGGATAACATCCTGATTTCCTCCACCATTGGTCGGAACAAAAACCGTATCCCGGGAGAGGTACTGGCCACCATCATTCAGGGAGCAAAAAAGTTTGCCGATACGATGGCCGAGCAGGGAGTAGGCCTCCACCTCACCGGCGGTGAAACCGCCGATGTGGGAGACATCGTTCGTACGATTGACGTTGGCTTCACCACCTTCGCCCGCCTTCCCCGTAAGCAACTGGTCGTAAACGACATCAAGCCAGGCCACGTGATTGTGGGCTTAGCCAGTTACGGTCAGGCCAGCTACGAACAGGAATACAACGGCGGCATGGGCTCTAACGGTCTGACGAGTGCCCGCCACGATGTGTTCAAGCACGACTACGCTGACAAATACCCCGAAAGCTTTGACCCGGAAGTACCCCGCTCCGTAATTTACACCGGAAGCCGCTCGCTAACGGAGCAAGTCGATATTGGTGGTGGAAAAACAATGGCTGCTGGAAAGCTTGTTCTAAGCCCCACCAGAACATATCTGCCAGTATTGAAAATATTACTCGATGAGCTGCACCCGCATATTGCCGGACTGATTCACTGTACTGGTGGTGCACAAACTAAAGTGGTGAAGTTTATTGAAGGCGTTCGGGTGGTGAAAAACAATTTCCTGACGATCCCGCCACTGTTTGACCTTATTCGCAAAGAAAGCGGCACGGATTGGCGGGAAATGTATCAGGTCTTCAATATGGGCCATCGCCTCGAGGTATATTTACCGCAGGAGCATGCACAGTCGGTGTTGGACATTGCTGCCAGCTTCAACATCGACGCCAATATCGTCGGATTCGTGGAGGCAGCGGATAAAGCAAGTGTTCGACTGCATACACCGGGTGGGGTAGAGGATTATTTTGAGTAGTGTTGTAGGCAGGTAGTTTGCTAGACTGTAGCCTGTAGCAATGTAAGTTTGTAGCACTACATTTCTACCGTCTACTAAACGGTATTATCGTGCAACAGTAGCCAAGCCGAACGTTCATTACTTCGCCCCCGAACTCTCACGAACCACTACCTCTGGCATCAGTACCAGCCGGTCATTGGGCTGCTCGTCGTCTTCGTCACTGGTGATGCCCTTAATGGCCCGCGTAGCGGCGATCTGTCCCATGGTAATGGGCTGTTGATCTACACTGGATAGGGTAGGGGAAACGAGTTCATTAAAAGGCTCGTTGGCAAAGCCAATAAAAGCGATGTCTTCCGGTACCCGCAGGCCGAGCCTGCGTGCCGCCTTCATCCCGCTTACCGCGCTGTAGTCGCTGGCGCTGAAGATGGCCTCAGGCCGGGGAGTACGTTTCCAAAGTTCTTCAAAGGCTTCTTCTCCATTGTCAAAATGGGAGACGATCTCCAGTACTGAATCGTCGTTAACTTCCAGACCAGCTTCCTTCATCGCGTCCAGGTAACCCAAATAACGGTTACGGTATATGTGCAGATGCTGCGGCCCCCGCAGATGTGCAATGCGCTTATAACCCTGATCAATAAGGTGTTTAGTAGCCGCATAACCGCCCCGCCGGTCGTCAATAATTACCGCAGGGACGACTTCCAGGGAGGAAGGAACATTGTCGAAAAATTGAATAGGAAAGCCGGAGGAGATAAGCTTTTGATAGAGGTCCAGGTTGTCCCCAGTATCTTTCGCAACCGAGATCAACAAACCATCTACCTGAAGGCCACGTAGGGTGTCCACCATTTCACGTTCGCGTTCGGAGGAGTCAAAGCTTTGACAAACAATTACCCGGAAACCTGCTTCATCCGCCTCTTCTTCTATACCTCTGATCACCCGGCCGAAAAAAGACCGGTCGATAGCGGGGACTATGACGCCTAGTGTATTACTGCGTCCACGTCGGAGAGCAGCAGCAATGTAATTAGGCTGGTAGTTCATTTCCAGCGCTTTGGCTTTCACCAATTCCCTGGTTTTTTTACTGACGGCCAGGTTATTATTCAGCGCTCTGCTGACGGTTGAAGCATTAAGCCCCAACTCGTAAGCAATATCATGAATCGTGGTTTTATCTGATTTTTTTCGGGACATATTGAGGTAGAACGTGGCTGGCTTAGCAAAAGCCAAGATAGGGCAAGCAATTCATCGCAATCGGTTTCATTCTAGCAATTTTATGAAAGAGTCGTGCTTAAGGCCATATTATCTTATCTTAATCGGTCTTGACTTGGGGAATAATTGTCCATACCAAGCGAGGATGGCCCAATTTGACGGGGCTGGTCCCGGAGAAGGATCTTCGGCTTCG
This sequence comes from uncultured Lewinella sp., assembly GCA_938021455.1. GTDB lineage: Bacteria > Bacteroidota > Bacteroidia > Chitinophagales > Saprospiraceae > Neolewinella. The sequence goes on from CALIGP010000192.1 coordinate 12,553, forward strand.
CTCAGTGGAACTGCACCGATGGCAGATTTAGCCATTGGTGCAGAGAAGTAAGTCATATTAGGCAGGAGTACTTTTTTATGCGTAGACGCAGGTGCAAAGGAGGGACTTTTGAAGCAGGGAAAGTCACCGTACCATTGCTTTTTTAACGTTCCCTGCACCTGCGTCTGCGCCCAATAGCGGGCAACAAGTCGAAGCAAAATTCAATATTCGCGCCTTCGTCTTCATCATTCCATCCGTGTTTGCTTACTTTTGCCCGCCTAACACCCTCCCTTAAGCATATTGTTTGTCGGCTAACAGTCCTCCGTGGATTTATGGCTTTAATATGTTGTTTGGGTGTGTCACTTTTGTATTTCAGGAAACCACCCGGTTTTTTCCCATCTAGTTTAAACTGCTCAGGAATGAAAAGAACTTTACTCTTATTTCTCCTTGTGTTCGCTGCTTTCACCGTTTTTGCCCAGACTGCCCTTTCTGGTAAGGTGATTGATATCGATAACGACAAGGACCCCTTACCCTTCGCGACCGTTCAAATTTTCAAGGATGGCGCTTTCTACCAAGGTGCTACCACCGACTTAGACGGTAACTACTATTTCTCTAACATCGACCCGGGTACTTACGATATCCAGGTGGATTATACGGGGTACCCTCCAACGAAGCTGACGGGGATTCCCGTAAAGGCTGGTCAGACCAACTTCGCAGACGTCGAAGTTTCTGGCGAAGGAGGTGTCAACCTTGATGTGATCGTGGTGAAAGGCTTCAAAGTCCCTCTCATTGAGCAGGATAACACGACTTCCGGCCAAACGGTTACCTCTGAGCAGATCAGAAACCTGCCAACGCGTAATATTAACCAGATTGCTTCGATCACTGCCGGTGCCGCTTCTGCGGATGAAGGCGGTGCGATCAACATTCGTGGTTCTCGTTCTAATGCAACGGACTACTACGTTGACGGTGTACGGGTAAGCTCTACGAGTATCCCGGATTCTGAAATTGAGCAGCTACAGGTAATTACCGGTGGTGTGGAAGCCCGCTACGGTGACGTAACCGGCGGAATTATCTCCATTACCACTAAAGGCCCTTCTAACACCTTCAACGTAAACGCGGAAGCGGAAACGAGTGAAGGCCTGGACGCCTACGGTAACAGCTTGGTGGGTATGTCCGTTAACGGTCCGATCCTACGCAGTAAGAAAAACGGTAACTCTATCCTGGGCTACCGCTTCTCCGGCCGCTACACCTACCGGGAAGATGATAGCCCCAGTGGTGTGCCATTGTTCCGGGCTAAAGATGAGGTCATTGCGGCGCTGGAAGCAGAGCCGATCGCCATTCGTAATCGTCAGCCCTTTGTTGGTGCTGACTTCCTTACGCAGGACGACGTGGAGGCCATCAAGACACGCCCCTTCGAGGCCAGCGATAACCTGAACCTGAACGGTAAAATCGATGCCCGCCTGAGCAACGCCATCGACGTGTCCCTTACGGGAGCCTTTGGCCAGGGTAGTAATCAGTTCACGCCAGCTAACTGGCGTCTGCTGAACGCCCAGCGCAACCCTACCAGTAACAACCAAAACTACCGGGGTAACTTCCGTTTCCGTCACCGCCTGGGTGGCTCGGGAGTAGCAGATGGCGACGGAGCAGCTAAGAGTGTTATCCAGAATGCTAGCTACACGCTGCAGTTTACGCTGGAGAACATTATCTCAGACGTTTCCGATCCGATTCACGGCGACAACTTCTTCGACTACGGCCACGTAGGTACCTTCGACGTAGACTACATCCCGGTGTATGACTTCCGCTTCGATACGACCAGCCAGAGCTTGCAGCCGTTTCAGATTGACTACCGGGAAATTCTACGAAGC
>CALIGP010000193.1 GCA_938021455.1 uncultured Lewinella sp.
GAAGTAAGCCCCGCTTCCGAGAGGAAGCCAAAGTGCCGCTTCCGCGGCATAAAGCCCACCCGGCCCGGCTGCTGCATACTGGGCACTACGATGAGGTAATAGTCATCGCCATCGTAGTAGCCCTGGGCCTTAACCTTGCCCTTGAGCAAGTTCATCTCCGGGGTGTAGTTGGAGAGCATACTCTCGGGAATATCCGAGAGCTGGCCATCGAACTCCGACACCGTCAGGGTCGGCTCAATAACGACGGTAAACTCCGCCACGGAGGGGCGGAAGATGGCATTCACTGCTGTTTGGATGGCGTTTGCATCCTGCGTCAGCGCCACCGTATTAACCGGTATGATGTGCACCGTATGGCGCACCGGTGTATAAGTAACGACGTTAAGCTGTCCGGCCAGTTTTACCGGCGGAATGCTGTCGTTTCCTTCCTCCGCATCCGGGTTATCGTGAGCGGCGAAGACGACCTTAATTTCCTGGTCGCCGGCAGCTGAAAGGCCGGCGTGCGTAGCATTGGTTCCGCTGGTCGACCAACCGGGGAAGGTCTCCGTATCGGAGCCGATGAAATTTACCGGACTCATCGAGCCCCCATCCCGGCGCTCCGCGCCGAAGGGAACACCCGCTGGCTCCTCCGTGGACGTCGACGCCCACGGCACTTTGTAGGGCGTGCCGCCGATCGTTCTGGGGTCATAACCTTCCGTAATCAGGTCATAGCGCTGGCTGTCCAACCCCCAGTAAATATTGGCGGGGACCGTTGGCGCAAAGTCGACGATGAAGTCGGCGTCGAACAGATCATCAATGTAATCCTGTGCGTTTTGGATAGCTTCCTGTAATTGGTCACGGCAGTTTCTGACGGCCTCATCGTCGCCCGTAAGCGCCGCTTGTTTCAGGCAGTCGGCCGCATCTTCCACGGCGTCCACGTAACTATCTGGCAAGTAGGGCACCTGATCGAGAGCAGTCACCAGTTGTTCCAAGACGGCATTGGCCTCGTCGGTAACGTCTGCCGCCGTTGCAATCTGGTCAAGGACGGTGCTAATCGTCCCCAGCGTAGCACTCAGTGTACCCAGGAAGTTATCGATCTCTCCGAGGATATCCTGCAGATCCTGCAGGCCTTGCTGTAGTTGTTCCAGCGCCGCCTCCAGCGGGCTTTTGATCACCATTTTACCGGCCACCATGCGGCAGTCTTCGTTGACCTGCACGTCGAAAAAGTCCAGCCGTAATTTCGCCCCTGCCAGGTAAGGGATGCCCGTAAAGCCATGTCCACCAAAGGTGGTGTTTCCCGTTATTTCACCGACCTGAACCAGGAAATCTCCCGCCCAGATGCTATCGCCCGGGGCTAGCGTTTCCACCAACTGCTGGTTCTCCGGATCTTGCAGAGAGACGTTAATACCACACTCAAAATCGTATTCGTAATCACCGGCCAGGGCACAGTTTACGTCAATTGTCGTCAGCGTAATGGTATCACAAACGGCCGTAGCGCCACAGTCAAAACAGACGCTTATGTCGTAGGTCGTCAGGGGGCTCAGACCGCCCAGACGGAAGTCCGTTTCCGTTGCTTCCTGTGGGTCGGCCAGCGGATCGCCTCCCTGCTCCCAGAAGGTGACGGTGTAGGGCGCCGTGCCGACGTCCTCCCAGGCAATCTCCACAAAATCGAAGTGTACCTGGCCTTCGGTAAGCGCCAAGTCGACGGCTTCACAACCGGGAACGGTGATCGTTTTCAGCGTACACGTTGGCAGTGGATCGTCTTCACAATCGTAGCAGATGGCAATTTGGTAGTCGGTATCGGCGGTCAGTCCGTTGAAGGTATGGTCGTTCGTTCCGGCGGGGTTCGTCATCCCGTTTTCGGGGTATCTCTGCAGGGTATCGCCGGCCATACTCAGCACGAAAATATTCCAGCCGGCGGGGTCGGCGGTGCCGGCCAGGGCAGACCATTCCACCCGCACCCCGTCAGGAGCAATGGGTACGGCCGTTACGCCAGACTCCAGGTCTAAGGGCTCCGGACAGACGTAAGAAATCGTCGTTCCCGTCACCGTATTACAGCGAAGATTTCCGTTCAGACAGGTCAGACAAACGGTAAAATCATAACTCGTCTCGGCCAGTAATTCGCTGATCGTACGGCTCGTTTCGCTAAGGCCCAGAGAGATCGTATCGCCCGGTTCAGTGCTCCCACTCACTTGCGTGATGAGCGCTAGTTCGTAGCCAGGGGCGGGGTTGCTACCGCCGGCGAAAGTCCAGGAAACGCCCAGCGAAGTAGGTGTTTCGGAGCCGAACATGATGCTTGGTGTTGGTATAAAATCGGGATTACAGACGGCGTTTTCGCCTTCCCAGACAACCTCCCATTCGTAGCATTCTTCCGTTCCATCGGCGCAAAGTTTGCAGAACGTGAACTGGTAAGTGGCGTTCATCACCAGCCCGTTGACCGTCGTTTCCGTCGTTCCGGGAGCTAAGGTGCTACTGCTTCCTCCTCCGGAATTAGCGGGCGCCGAAGCGCGGGTGCCATTATTGTTGGACGAGCCGGGCGAGCTACCCTCTGTCGTTCGTTGCGTCTGTTGTTGGGTGGTCTGCGCTACCGGGTTGCCGTTGGCGTCACGGGTCATCTTCCACGACAGTCGGTAACCGGATGCCTGCCAGATGTCTGACCAGCTAAGTTGCATCTCGGCATTACTCAACGGTAAGGTCGTCGGTATTGTCATATCTCCACAGTCCTCTTCCAGCGTGAGGGTCGTAAAAGTGATCGTTTCGCAGCTTTCCTGTCCGTCAGAACATAGGCCACACAGCTCCACTTCGTAGGCCGCCCCAACCTCCAGCTCATCCAGAAACTGGTTGCGTTGATTAGCCGGGTGCATATAATCCTCTGACCACGGCCCGCCCGACGCCAGCCGGTAGCGAAGCCGAAAGCTTGTCGGGCTTAATACTCGCGGAGGTATTGGCACTCTTCCGCCGCCTCCGACGGTAGAGCTGCTCTGCTGTCGACTACGGCTCCCGCCAATGGGCGAAGTCTGCGTTTGCGTCTGCCCAGGCGTTGAGATCTGTGGCTCCAATGTCCATCTAATTTCTGTGCTGTTCGCATTGGTGCCTTCGGCTATCAAGGTCTCGATCCCAAGACAAATATCCGTAGGCTCCGGCGGGGTAATCCCGTATTGAAACTCTCCAAAATCACTGATGCCATCGTTGATGAACACCCGCACATTGCGGCGGTCGCTCACCCGGACGCGCCAGATGTATTCCTGGCCTACCTCCAGTGGGGAGTCGTAGTTGGTGTAGGTGTATCGCGGGATAGTCGTTGTAATGGGGTCCCGCAGCGGAGGGCTCGAAGCAATGATCTGATCGTAGGTCAGGCCTTCTACTTTTTCCCAGACGGTGAGTTCGTACTCATCATCCAACGGCTGTGGAACGTGGCGGGGGTTCCAGGTAAAGTTGATCAGTTCGGTGGGCGGAGCGGGGATCTCCGTTAGCGGATAGACCAGCTCCGGCGGGTAATTCTGCTGCACGAAGCGGGTAGCGCAGGCAGGGTTCGAGACCGGCGGATCGTTGAAACGGTTCAAATCGTAGAACTCTATACAAATCGTAATCGGCCCGTCAGGTAGGCTACCGCCATTATTAACTGTGCCGTCTACTCCAAAGCCTTCAACGTTCAGGTTATTCAGATCAAAATAGGGAGCTAACTGACTTCCTCGCAGAATCAGCGGCTGCCCACGTCGTAGGTTGATGGGCGTCATGAAAACCCCGTCTCCAGTCGTTGCCCGGTAGCCGTCGCCTTCAATGTTGATCCGTAGGAGGCCGTTGTATTCCTCCCGGGCGTCTACCAGAGTAAGGATCACAATCAGATTACCATCTCGACCGTAGTCTTCCAGGTAAGGGCTAGCGTTTACCGCCGTGACGGAGGCACGGACGGGGAAGTTTTGGCCGTAGGCAACCGTCCCCATCAATAAGCCGATGAGGCAAAACAGTAATACCAGCAGTAAACGACCGGGATGGGTCATCATGGGTTAGTCTATCTTTATGTGTCTCAAGTATACCATACTATTCTCCGTTCTGACCACTAGTGTGTGGGTACCGATTGGCAGATTCGGGAGTTCGTATGCTTCCAGTACGCTACGGGTAGCGGATAAGTTACGTCTGTCGATGAGTTGGCCGTTCATATCGAATATGAAAAGATCAACGGGAACTTCCTGTCCCAGCGCGATTTCAACGGTAAAGGACCCTTGGTGTGGGTTAGGGAACAGCTCTACCGTTCGGATGTCTCCTCCAATCTGTAGGGAGTCGTAGAGGAAGACACTGTCACGGCTTTCAAACACTGCTATTTGTCGACTCATTGCACCTGCGCACCCGCCCGAAAAGGCTTCTAAGGCGATGTCATAAACACCTGGTGCGGCAAATTCTAACCATTGCTGGTTATCAGTCGTGCCCAGATCCGTAATGTTCGGATCATCAAAGGTCCATCGGATAGAATCCGGAATGGGCCAGCTGATGTCAATAGCTACGGTTGGGTCATTGATGACGGCTCTTTCCGGGAGGAGGAAATCAACGAAGAACTCCGCTTCGTCAGCAAAGTCAACGAAGAAGCTGTCCACATACACACATCCATCGGGCGCGGTGATGGTCAGTAGATGCTGTCCCTCAAGGCTAGTTGTTAATACTCCGCCAGGAGTCAGCGTCCCATCAGGTTGCTGCCATTCGTAAGCGAGGTCATTCTCCAGGTCACCAAGGTCCCAAGTAACCGTCGCGATGGCACAAACAGCCGTATCGTTCACGGCAGCGTCAACAGCTGCGAAGTCCGCACGCTCATCCAAAGTCACCGTCACCGTGTCCGTACAACCGCGGCCATCCGAGACGACCAGCTGGTACTCTCCTGCAGGCAGGTTACTGATTTCAGCACCGATCATACCATTGCTCCAGTTGAAGTCATAGTCTTCGTCACCGCCGGACGCGGATACGAAAATCAAGCCATCTTCCGTCCCATAACAACTTGGGGTTTCAGTCATGTCTACCGTGACGGCCAAGGGAGCCAGGCTATCTACCGTTACCAGCATTCGCTGAACGGCACAGTCGACACCCGTCAGGCGAGCCAGTAATAGGTAATCCCCTGGATTCAGATCCGTAAAGATTCCATCGGAGCTAAATGTTCCGTCCTCTCCCAGTGCGTATTCCAGGCCTTCGTAGGTTCCCGTTACGGTAATACTTCCATCACTTCCGGAACAGCCGCTGGCGGCGGTAGCCACTACCTCGTCGAAGAAAGAAGACTCACCAACATCAATCAGATCGACTAAGTCGTAAACGGTTTCACAGTCACCTCCGATTCCACGAATGAGGATAGTATAACGACCAGCTTCCAGGCCGGTAAAGCGGCCATCCGTCTGCCAGTTCTCTCCACCGTCCAGGCTGTATTCTTGTCCACGAACACCAAAGATGTTGATCTCTCCACCTCGCTCATCGCAGGATAGTGGGTCGATGGTCGTAACAGAATCAACGCTTGCACTGAATCCTCCTTCGATCAGGATGGGCTCCAGCATGGTGACACAGTCCATTTCGCCGCGGTAACGGATACCGGCGAAAACGTTGCCGGCCGGAATTCCTTCGCGCAGGTTGCTTGTCTGCCAGGTGAGGCCACCATCAAATGAGTATTCCATCAGAGCATCTCCTACGGGAGTGAGTTCCAGGCTACCATCACTGGCTTCACAGCTGCTCACACCAATGGCGGTGAACTCCGACAACATCGGCGCATCTCTTCCTTCAATCACGATGGGAACATTCCAAATGAAGGAACATCCAGAGACACTATCCGTTAGTTCAGCCAGATAAGTACCGGCTCCTAGGTTCATGAAGACGGGGTCGGTTACCCAGTCGCCACCATTGAGGCGGTAGCGGGTCGCCGTAGTGGCTCTGATAATCTCCAGGGTAATACTGCCGTCGTTCGTTCCACAATCTCCAGCGTTCGTAGCAGAAATCCCTGTGATGATTGGCTGGTCATCAGTGGCTAACACGAACATTCGTTCGGAGAGCAACTCACAACCACTAATGGTGTCTCTCACCATCGGCTGGTAGGAGCCATTACTCAATCCGGTAAAGAGCGGATCATTCTGGAAGTTATTGCCTGCATCCAGACTGAAGACGTAGGGTCGGTCTTCTGTTGAGACGCCAATTTCCAGGCTAAGCTCGTTACTATTACAGTCTGTCACCTCCGGTATCATCGGGCTAATAACGTCGTTAATCTCTTCGGCGACTACAATGGTTACTTCGTCCCCAACGTAGGTACATCCTCTTCCGTCAGCCCTGCGGGCGGTTGGTTGGTAGATGCCTTCAGACAAGTTATTCCACACGCTCTGTGAGCTCCAGGTCGCTCCGCCATCGATGCTAAATTCAAGACCTTCCTCTGCGTCGATGAAGGAGATGTAGCCCGTCGTAAACGTACAGCCAATCGCGGCCGAGTAGTCTACCGCAGCAACTACTTCCGACAATGGTTCGGTACAGTCATTATCGTTGTCCTGTATGGAAACCATGCAAGTTTCCATTCCGGGGCATCCGTTGACGTCCGTAATGGTGATCGTATACATACCAGCCGGAAGGTCAGCAATGCTGGTTCCAGGTGTACTTACGATCAGGGTGTCTGTAACAGTACCGTCTGTATAAATCAGTTGATAGCTACCGCTACCTCCGGATACTTCGACGGACAATTGCCCGTCGCTGGCTCCCGGCTCACTGGCATCTTCTGAAGAGCAGAGTAACATCAAAGGCTCAGGGGCTGTAATCGTAGCCGTGTCAATAGTGAAACAGCCATCAGCACCAGTTACGGTGAGGATGTAAAGACCAGCCTCCAGAGATTCGATACCCGGCGTAGTAGCTCCATTGCTCCATTGGTAGGAGAATAGGCCTTCCCCGGAAACCCGAGCAAGAGCGCGACCATCGGCAGCATCAAGACAGCTCACATCTGTGGTACTCAATTCAGTAGAGAAAGAAGCCCCATCAGCACCAACCGTATAGGTTTCACTGAAACTACATTGTGAACCATCAGTAATCGTCACCCGGTAGTCTCCCGGGGTAAGACCATCGAGATCTTCTGTAGTTTCTCCATTACTCCAAACGAAGAGATAGGCTCCATTACCACCCGAAACCGTGAGGTCAATAGATCCACTATCGTTTCCAGTACAACCGGCAGGGACAACTATAGCACTTGCTTCGATATCATTAAAGGTGCCAACCTCGTACGTTCCGGTAAAGGAACAACCAAGGCTATCAGTCACCGTTACTTGGTAATTACCTGCAGCCAGGCTATCAAGATCCTCCGTTATCGCTCCGTTATTCCAGCTGTAAGTATAAGTTCCACTTCCGCCCGTAACCGTCAAGTCAATCGCACCGCTGGAAGCATTATTACAACCAGCGTTAGTGATGATCTCATTTACTTCCAAGTTGCCGTCGTTGCCTACTGCGTAGGTTTCAATGAACGTACAACCCAAGCTATCCGTAACTGTCACCCGGTATTCGCCAGCGGCGAGGTCTTCCAGGTCTTCCGTCTCTGCGCCGTTGCTCCAGGCGAAGGTATACGTGCCGCTGCCTCCGCTGACCGTGAGGTCGATGGCGCCGCTTTCGGCTCCGTCGCAGCCGGCGTCGGTGATGAGGTCGCTTACTTCCAGGTTGCCGTCGTTGCCTACAGAATAAGTCTCACTGAATGTACAGCCAGTCCCGTCCGTTACCGTCACGCTATACTCATTTGAAGGAAGGTCATTAATGTCCTCAGTAATAGCACCGTTGCTCCAATTAAAAGTGTAGCTACCATCACCTCCACTAATTGAAAGGTCAATAGAGCCATCTTCCAGGCCATTACACGTTGCATTGCTTACTCTTGCTCCGAATAATAAGTTTTCTCCATTCACTACTTCGTAGCTTGAGGTAAAGGAACAGTTTCGACCATCCGTTACCGTCACACTATAATTACCAGCTGGAAGACCATTAATATCTTGGGTTTCTGAACCATTATCCCAGGCATAGCTGTAAGTTCCGTTACCGCCACTAACCGTTAGATTAATGCCGCCAATGGGCGATCCATCACAGCCTGCATTACTAATAGTTTCATTCACTTCAAGAGGCTCGTCCTGATCAACCTCAAAGACCTCACTTAATGAACAATTTGTTCTCAGATCTGTGATCGTTACCGTATAGCTACCCACAACAAGTCCGCTAATACTTTCTGTTGTTTCCCCATTACTCCAGAGCACGGTGTAGAAACCAGTATCCGTCATGATTTGGGTCAAATCAATGGCCCCGTTATCCTCATTTCCGCACCCGACATTAGTTACTTCAGCAATGATATTGATGTTGCCAGGACTCGTAATGGAGTAAGTCTCAATAAAGCTACATCCACTAGCGTCCGTAACCGTTACGGAGTAATCGCCTGCAATGAGGTCTTCAATGTCTTCCGTTACAGCTCCGTTGCTCCAGGAGAAGACATAATCTCCGTCTCCTCCGGACACCGTCAGATCAATGGCTCCATCAGCATCTCCGGTATTACAACCGGTATTAGTGATGACGTCATTCACTTCAAGGTCGCCATTACCAACCGTGTAGGTTTCAATGAACGTACAACCGAGGCTATCCATCACCGTTACCCGGTAATCACCGGCAGCAAGGTCAGCGAGGTCTTCCGTTGTAGCGCCGTTACTCCAGGCGAAGGTATACGTACCGCTGCCGCCGCTGACCGTGAGGTCGATGGCTCAGCTTTCGGCTCCGTCACAACCGGCGTCAGTGATGACTTCGCTTACTTCCAGGTTGCCGTCGTTGCCTACAGTATAGGTTTCGCTGAACGTACAACCGAGGCTGTCCGTCACCGTCACTTGGTAGTCACCGGCGGAAAGGCCGTCCAGGTCTTCCGTCTCCGCACCGTTGCTCCAGGCGAAGGTATACGTACCGCTGCCGCCGCTGACCGTGAGGTCGATGGCACCGCTTTCGGCTCCGTCGCAACCAGCGTCGGTGATGACTTCGCTTACTTCCAGGTTGCCGTCATTGCCTACGGTGTAGGTTTCGATGAATAAACAACCCAGGCTATTTGTAACGGTTACGGTGTAAGCGCCGGCCGTAAGGTCCGTCAAATCTTCGCTTTCTGCGCCGTTACTCCAGACGAAAGAATTCGTCCCTCCGCCAAACACCACGGTTAGGTCAATAGCCCCGGTGGAGCTACCGTCACAACCTACGCTCGTTACCATCGCTTCAACGGCAATACTATCCAATCTTTCTACCGTATAGGTCTCTTCGAAGCTACAGCCTGAGTTATCAGTTACGGTCACCCGGTAGTCGCCAGCAACCAGGTTCTCCAGGTCTTCGCTGGTAGCGCCGTTATCCCATTCATAGCTGTAGGGCTGTTCTCCGCCACTGACAGTCAGATCAATTACGCCAGCCTCAAAACCGCCAACACAGCCAATGTCCGTTATTTCGGCCTCTACGGCCAGATTACCATTATCCCCTACTTCGTAGGTTTCCGTGAAGCTACATCCCAGGCTGTCCGTAATGACAACTTCGTAGTTGCCAGCAATGAGGCCTTCAATGTCTTCCGTTGTAGCGCCGTTACTCCAGGCGAAGGTATACGTGCCGCTGCCGCCGCTGACCGTGAGGTCGATGGCACCGCTCTCGGCTCCGTCGCAGCCGGCGTTAGTGATGACTTCGTTTACTTCAAGGTCGCTACCTTTTTCAACCTCGTAGGTTTCACTCAGGAAGCAGCCTGTTCTCAGATCCGTCACCGTTACGGTGTACTCTCCAACCATCAGGCCATCGATATCTTCCGTAGTCTCACCGGTACTCCATTCATAGCCGTAGAACCCGCTATCACCGACAACCACCGTGAGGTCAATGCTACCATTATCGTTAGCACCACAGCCTGTATCCGTAATCTCTGCTGCCAGAGAGAGGTTCCCGGGGCTCCCGATGGAGTAGGTTTCCACGTCAGTACAGCCAGCAGCATCCGTAATGGTTACTTCGTAGTCACCAAAGACAAGGCCGTCAATATCTTCCGTAGCAGCACCATTGCTCCAAGAGAAAGAATAGTCGCCACTGCCTCCGGAAACCGTCAGGTCAATGGCTCCACTGGCGTCTCCTTCATTACAACCCGTATCCGTGATATCGGCCGTTACTTCCAGTCTTCCGTCATCGCCGACCGTAAAGTTTTCGCTGTACGTACAGCCTAAACTATCTGTCACTAAGACCAGGTATTCACCAGCCATAAGGCCGTCAAGGTCCTGCGTCATAGCGCCGTTACTCCAGGCGTAGGTGTAGCTTCCGCTTCCACCGCTCACACTGAGATCGATGGCTCCATCATCATCGCTGTTACATCCCGCATTGGTAATAACGGCCGCTACATCCAGGAAGCTATTATCACCAACCGTGTAAAGGCGAACCAAGCCGCAATCATTAGCATCCGTAACGGTGACAGAGTATTCTCCGGCCATCAGGTCATCAATCGCTGCGGAAGAGGCTCCATTGCTCCATGCGTAGACATAAGGAGCAGCACCGCCCGTTGCATCAACGGTGATACTTCCTCCTCCTTCACAACTTACGGGCTCAATTCGGGAGGTCAGCTCGATTCCACTACCTCCGTTCACTTCGAAGGTTTCAACAAGCTCACAGCCATTACTATCCGTAATCGTCACGCGGTACGTCCCGGCGTAAATCTCCACTAAGTCGGCGGCGGTAGATCCGTTACTCCAAGCGTAGGCGTATCCCGCTGTGCCGCCTGAAACGGTCAGATCGATGCTGCCTTCAGGACCACACTCCGTACCATTTACCTGAGCCACAACGCTTAGTTCTGTTGGCTCAGACACCGTGGCGGTAGCCACGGAAACACAACCATTGGCGTCGGTAACGGTGACGGAGTACACTCCGGCCGTAAGTTCCACGACTACCTCATCTTCAACCCCGTTATTCCATAGGTAAGTGTAGGGTGCTTCACCGCCACTGGCGACAACTTCAATGGCACCATCTCCAAAACCGTTGCAGCTCACGTCGGTAATCATCGTATTGGTTATCAACACACTTTCATCCGGCACGGTATACAAGCCAACGTAAGTACAGCCTTCTGCATCTGTGATGGTGACGGTGTAGTCACCAGCCGAAAGCGAATCAATTGTAGACTCCATTCCACCATTACTCCACAGGTACGTGAATTCAGGTGTACCACCCTGAGGTGTCAGACTAATACTGCCGTCAAGGGAACAGCGGAAGGGTTCAATTTCGGCTGTCGGATCGATTCCTGATCCACCACCGACGGTGTAGGTTTCGATCGCTTCGCAGCCCGTTTCATCCGTCACCGTCACCCGGTAATCGCCGGCGGATACATCCGTCAGATCTTCTGTGATTTCACCATTACTCCAGGTATAGACATAGGTGCCAGAGCCTCCCATAACGGCCAGGTCAATCCGACCTCCACCATTACATTCCGCATCAAATATGCTGGCTAGCAGGGCGATCGCCGCAGGTTCATTGATGGTTGTGGCAGCAGTGGCTTCACAGCCGTTAACATCGGTAATGGTTACCGCATAGTCTCCGGCCAACAGCCCGGAACGAGCAGGGTCAGAGGAACCATCGGACCAAACGTAGGTATAAGGCTCCTGCCCACCAGCCAGGGCCAGTTGAATCGAACCATCTTCGGCACCGTTACAGCTGATGTCGGTCGCATTGGCTTCCGCAAAGAAGGTGTTGGTTCCTTCAACGGTGAAGGTTTCTTCCGTGCGACATTCATTCTCGTCCGTGATCGTTACGGTATAATCTCCAGGTTCCAGGTTATCCTGGTCTTCCGTCATTGCTCCATTACTCCAACTGAAGGTGTAGGGGGCAGTGCCACCAGTTACGGTCAGGTCAATCCCGCCACCAATATTGCAATTAGCCGGACTAATCAATGCACCTGCGGTGAGCGCCTCTGGTTCCAACACCTGACCAATCACCTCAACGGTACAGTCGTTAGCATCGGTTACCAGCAGCAAGTAAGTGCCCGCAGACAAATCACTGATATCTTCCGTATTCTGTCCGGTATCCCAGGCATACACGTAAGGAGGGGTGCCTCCGCTAATCGTTACGTCGATACTTCCATCATTCGCACCGGGGCAGCTCACATTCGTTTCTACAACCATTGAGGAGAAGTTATCAGGAGCCGTCAATGTCGTTGAAGCCGTAGCAGAACAGCCCCGCTCGTCCGTCACCGTGACGGAGAAAACACCGCCACCAAGACTGCTAATCGAGGTGGTGCTCTCACCCGTACTCCATAAATAGGTCAGTGTCCCCTGCCCACCCGTTACGGTGGCGACAACCGATCCATCAAAGCTATCCGCACAGCGTGGATCTTTAATCATTAGTTCAACGATCAGATCTTCACAATCTGTATCGTTTATAATGGCTACACATTCCTGTTCGCAACCATTCGCATCCACCAGTAAAATTGAGTAAGTACCGGCAGCAAAATTGTCCAGAACAACAGACAAATCGGAGGTCGTCAGAGTTTCTGTTCCATTCACGAAGATGGTGTAAGGCGCAGCGCCGCCGCTCCAACTCAGGTCTAGCATACCATCCATGCCGCCCTGGGTCTGTACGTCAATACCGGTACAGCTAAGCTCAAAAGGTTCGAATTCGATGATGAACGTTTCCACTAACTCACAACCGTTGGCGTCCGTAATGGTGACTGAATAGCTATCGGCCATCAAATTGGCTTGGTCTTCGTCATTAGAACCGTTACTCCAGACAAAAGTATAGTCTGGTGTACCGCCACTTATCGTCAGGTCAATGGCAGCTAAATCACTACAAGGAGCTTGTGTGATGACGGAAGAAGCAACCAGTTCCGCCGGCTCACTGACCGTGCCGGAGGCCGTAGCCGTACAGCCATTCGCATCCGTAACCGTCACCGAGTAATCGCCCGCAGGCAGGTCTTCGCGGTTAGGGTTGGTAGAGCCGTCTTCCCATTCATAAGTGAAGGGATCAGCAGCACCCGTTACG
>CALIGP010000194.1 GCA_938021455.1 uncultured Lewinella sp.
TGGTATCTCTCAGGAAGTCTTTCCTTCCTTTTGTAGCTCTCGGCGAACTCCAATTACGGTGCTTGGTTTTACGGCGAAAACCTCCGTTTTATGCACCTATGCCTTCTCAAAGATTAGACCTTCATGTGCCATCACGATTTCCTCGACGGCCATCTCGTTGTTCTGAGCGTTAAGATCTGTGCCGGAAACTTTCAGGGGGAAGGCATTCTTTAGTGTCCAGGTGAACATGGGATTGTGCTCTTCGTCCAGCAGTTGAATCGTGACGTTCTGTCGGGCGATCGTATTCATCTTTATCTCGTTGAAGTAATCGTAGAGCGCCGTATCACTCTTGAAAATACCCTTCTTCATGGTAACGTTGGAACTCTTTTGGAGGCCAGGCATCTTTACCGTGGAGAAATTCGCATTGTTGCCCGCTCGATACTCGATGATGTCGCTTTCCGAGTCAAGGCCAGACACTTCTTGAAAGGCTATTTCGCCTTTGTCGCCAAAGCTAACTTTAAAGTGGAACCTAGGTAGGGGCCAAGTAGATTCTTCGTGTTCGCCTGCCATGATAGTATATATGGATTAGTAAAATTGAATGTTATTTCTCTACCAGCTTAAACCGCCAAAGGATAATCATACCCATCGCGAAAAAGAAAGAAAGCGCTAAAAGGCTAAGGCGCATGCTGCCGGTGAGGAGGTCAAGCCCCGCAAAAATGAAGGTGCCCATTACGATGGCCATTTTCTCCAGAATATCATAAAAGCTGAAATAGGAAGTGACGTCCTCCCGGGTTGGGATGAGCTTAGCGTACGTACTGCGACTCATACTCTGAATGCCACCCATCACTAAGCCTACGGCCGCAGCAACACCATAAAAGGTCGATTTCCCCTGCACGAAGTAACCCGCCAGGCAAATACAGAACCAAATGACCAGTTGAAAGTAGATGGCCGTTTTATTGCCGTACCGCTTACTGACCGAAGCAGCGAGATAAGCGCCGCCAATCGCTACGATCTGTAACAACAGGACGACTTGAATCAGTTCACTGGTTTCAAAACCTAACTCTTTAGCCGCGAATAGAGAGGCCAGAAAAATGACCGTTTGTACTCCGGCAGAATAGCTGAAAAAAGCGCCCAGAAAGCGAAGTGTCTGAGGAGATGCTTTGACCTTTTTCCAGACAGATTTAAATTCTTCAATCCCTTTTCTCGCTACATCGGCGAGCCCGGCGCTCTTTTTTCGGACATCGTCCGGAAGTCGGGAAAAGGAAATGTATCCGAAAACGAGCCACCAGATACCGACGGTCACGAAGGCCAGCCGCGTTGCCGTTCCCGTATCCGGGATGCCGAATAATTCGGGCTTAAGCACCATCGCCAGATTAAGTATGAGTAGGAGTACGGAGCCAATGTAGCCCATGGCAAAACCCTTGGCACTGAGCTTGTCAAACCGATCTACCGTAGCGATAACGGGTAGAAAACTATTGTAAAAGACGAGTCCGCCCGCAAAACCAATTAAGCCGAGCATGAAGCCAATGGTCCCCAGCCAAAGGTCGCCCATATCCTGGAAAAAATAGAGACTCAGACAGCCTAATCCACCAATGGTCGTAAATGCCTGCAGAAAAAACTTCCGTCGTCCTCCCGCATCGGCAATCCCTGACAGAATAGGCGAAAGTGCCGCAATGATCAAATAGCTAACACTGATCGTAAAGGCGAGCCACGAGCTATTGCTAAACTCCATGCCCAAGGCCGTGAACTCTTTGTCGATCACGGCTTCGAAATAGGGCGGGAAAATAGCCGTCGTAATCACCAGTGCGAAGGCGGAGTTCGCCCAGTCGAAAAGGGCCCAGCCGTTCATCGTCCGGCGATCGTTGAGTTGTTGCAACATAGCGGGAAGATAGGGTGGTATTTTGATCTCTAGGTGGTTTTAGGCGCTGACGCAGGTGCAAAGCCCCCTTTTGGCGCAACGCGCCAGCCCCAAAAGGGGGAGGATGAGCAGCAAGGTAGCAGAGGAGTTATCCTCGCTTTTACCACAGTCTCTTTGTGCACTTTGTGTTCTTTGTTCCCTCTGTGTCAAAACGGGTAACGCGCAAATCCTTCCCCTAGAAACAAATGACAGATGTAAGCTTCCAAGGGGAGAGTTTATCCGGTTACCGAACGATCAGACTAAGTCTTTTTTCGCCAAAAAATGCCCGGCCAAAGAACCAAAGAACCAAAATACCAACCTACCTTACTCCCATGAAAACCGCCGTCTTCCCCGGATCCTTTGATCCCATCACCACCGGCCACGCAGAGTTGGTGCGTCGTGCAGTACCGCTATTCGACAAAATTGTCGTTGCCGTAGGCGTCAACAGTCAGAAGAAATACCTCTTCCCCCTCGAGCAACGCCTCGCCTGGCTCAACGAAGTCTTCGCCGATGAGCCAACCGTCGAGGTCAGCAGCTTCGAAGGCCTCACCGCTCACTTCTGCAACGAAATCGGTGCTCGCTACCTACTACGAGGGCTGCGGAACGCCAGCGACTTCGACTACGAAAAAACCATCTCCCAGCTCAACGACATCGTCGGCGAAGGACTGGAGACCGTTTTCCTCATCAGCCAACCTGCTTTCTCCCACATCAGCTCTACGATCGTACGCGAAATCATCAAGGGTGGGGGAGATGCTACGCCCTTCTTACCCGAGGGGGTAAAGGTGTAGCCCTATCAGTTTTCGATCGTGCTTGTTTGTACCGCCGACTTCAGTCGGCGGATAAGGTCGACTTTAGTCGACGCTACACCCGCTCCCGAATCCGCATCACCATAGAGATCAGTAGCCCGATCAGCATCGCGATCGTACCGAACCAGAACAGGTTAATGCCCGGAAATTCAATGGCCTGCAGGGCCAACCAATCGGAGCGGGAAGAGTTCGTAGCCACTGCCACGGGAATCTTCAACTCGCCGCGGGGTGGCGCTTCTGCAATGAGCAGGGTGGCTTCGCTGGTTTCCGGGTTGAGGTTGACGAGGTTAGCAAACAAGCCTAGTTTCCGGTGCTCGTCCCGAATACGACTGGGGGTTTTGTCTCGGATGATGAAAACGGGCTCCATTGTTCCAGAAGTTCCGTCGGGGCCCGTGATGTCAATCACGGCGCTAACGGCAATGTCTCCTTCCCGAGGGGCGTAGTGGTCTACTTCTGGCTGAGGCTTGAAGCTGCGGAAGGTGAGGCGCTTATCCCCAACGGTAAAGGTCGATCCGGGCTTTAGCACAAACTCTTCGTAGTCCAATTCTTCTTCAGCTACCAGCAGCTGGTCAAAGACGGATTCATCGATCTTAATCCGCGTAGCAATCTCATTGATCTGTGCGGGGTAGTGGTAGAGCAGACCTTCGCGTAAAACGAGCGCCACTTCTTTCTGGTAGGTTTCCGTATCCCGCCCCCGCTGGATGAGCACCGTCGCGCCAACGCCGATGTCTCCGGCTTCCGCCACGTACTCCGGGTGCGTAGGCACCCGCTTGAAGTCCGTCAGGCTGAGGGCAAAGTTGCGAATCATGAAGGTGTCCGGTTCCCGAATCTTGAGGGTGTCTTTGAAGGCGAAGGAATCGCCAACGGCCATCGGGTAGACCCGATATTTCAGACTGTCCTCCTTGGCTTCTTTCGCTTTGATGCTCTGCTCTTCTTCGGGCAGACTCATGATGACGGTGAAGACATCCTTATTCCAGTAATGCTTCGTACTGGGGTTGGTGATGGCAATCTTCTCAAAGGTCTTGTCGTAAAGGATGTTGGGCTCCAGCTGGAACTCTTCAATTACATTTCCGGATTCGTCCCGTTGCTTATAGTCTACTTGATAAGTCCGGTTATAACCATGAATACTGTCTCCCCGTAGGGTAAGCTCATAGTTCTCCATCACCATGGGCTCGTCCTTGATGAGGATGACGGTGGTGCGAACGAGTTCCTCATCGTCACTAAGCCCCTCCATCAAAAACTGATTCTGGCTGATGATGCGTTTGTTGGCACCGCTGGCGAGTATACCGATTAGCATAATGCCAAAGCCGATGTGACTTAGGCCGCTACCGAAAACCTTAATGTCTTTACCGACGAAGCGAACCAGATAGTCGGCATTCGTCCATACCGCAAACCAACCGGAGAAGAGCATCAGTTTCCACTGCCAGGGACCCGCGTCGATCCAGAGGAGCGTTAGCCAGGAGAGAAACAATGCACCTGCGACCGCGCCCCCGGTGTGTAGTAGGAAGGAGCGAAAGTGCTTGCTGAAGTCCCGCTCCCGCCAACGCAAAAAGTGGGCGATGCCCGAAAGGAAACCGATGAAAATGCCGATCCAAATCTGGAAGCGATTGTGGTGATCTTCCGGGTCCGTGAGCGATAGCCCGTCGAACAGCGGATTGAAGTATTCCCGGATTTCATTGTATACCGGCAGGCTCGTCGAGCCCGTAATCAAGACGGCTGACATGAACAATACCAGACTGCCGATGAACATCCAGAACTCGCGACTACTTAATGATTCCTCTTTTTCCGGAACGGGAATGCTGCGCCAGCGCCAGACCATCAGGCCAAGGCTGCCCAGCCCGTAAAAGCCGAGGAAAAACAGTAGTTGTGCTTCCAGGCCCATCTCCGTAAAGGCGTGTACGGAGGTGTCTCCCAGTACGCCCGACCGAGTCAGGAATGTACTGTAAATGATCATCACGAAAGTGAAGAGATAGAAAAGGTAGGTAGCTCGAATCCCTTGCCCGGTAGCCCGGCTGATTAGGTTGGTGTGCAGTCCTGCCACCAGCAATAACCAGGGAACAAGACTGGTGTTTTCTACCGGGTCCCAGGCCCAATATCCTCCGAAGTTGAGCGCTTCGTAGGCCCAGGCGGCTCCCATCAGGATACCGATGCCCAGGATGCCGGCGCTGAACAAACTCCAGCGTAAGGCAGGCTTTAGCCATTCTTTGTGTTGGCCCGTCCACAGTCCCGCCACGGCGAAAGCGAAAGGCACCACCGTACTGGCAAAGCCCAGGAACAGGGTAGGCGGGTGAATGGTCATCCAGTAGTTCTGAAGACTCGGGTTCAGGCCGCTGCCCTTGAGGAGCGATACATAATCTGCCTGCTCGAAAATAGGTGCTTCAAAGGTTTCCCGCAACAATAGCATTGGGCTGGAGCCCAGTTTTAATACCCAGTCACCGACGCCAAAATGAACGCCCAGAATCATACTGACGATGATCACCTGTACGGAACAAAGCACCGTCATGACGGGCTTCTCCCACTTTCTTGCGGTGACCATCAGTACATATCCGAGAATCACGTGCCAGAACATCCACAACAGAAAACTACCTTCCTGACCTTCCCAGAAGGCAGAGAAAATGTAGCGTTGCTGCAGGTCACCACTCACATGACTACTTACATAACTGTACTCGTAGTACTGATTAAGCATGGCGTAAAAGATCGTACCAATGACGGTAAAAACCGCCGCACCGTGCGCTAAAAAGGCTAGTTGGCCGAGTCGTCCCCAACGGTTACTACGAAGCTTTTCATCCCGGTGATGGGTGGCTTTGAAGTAGCTGAACCCACTTAGGATTGCACCAAAAAAAGCGAGTAGCATCGCAAAGTGACCGATGTAGCGGGGGCCAAGGTGTTCGCCGATGTATTGTATTTCTTCCATATTAGACGTTCGCTTTGCTCTCTTTTAGACGCGCTTCGCGCTTTTAGGGCTCTGGTGAAGACTTTACCGAAGGCGAAGCCTAAAAGCGTAGCGTCTAAAAAGCCTCTGGCTTTTACTCCGTTAGTTCCTTAATCATGGATTCCTCATCCTTATACTTACTCGGGCACTTGAGCTGAACGTCCTTGGCGATGAAGGTTTCTCCTTCCATGCGGCCGGTAAGGACGATGGATTCGGACATCTCGAAGTCCTGGGGTTTGCCCATGAGCAGCAAGACTTCCCGCTCAGTACCTGCCTGATCTTCGAGGAAGAAGGTGAATTTGTTGGGGTCCTTCATGGGGTCGAAGGTCATGGGTTTGTCTTTGACCAGGGTGCCAACCAGTTTTACGGATTCGCCGCTTTCGGCGGCGGTTTGGAAGTCGGCGTAAGGAGCCACTTCTCCACCAGCGTTGACCACCAGCGCAACGGCGACGATGATCATGATGAGGGCGATGATGTATGTCTTTTTCATAACGGCACAAATTTGGGCGCTGAACGCAGGTGCAATGAAAGTTAAAGGAGCAGGGGAACCCTTCCACCTTTCGCTTGGCGAAGGTACGGTGAGGGGGAACGCCGGGGGTCAAAATTGGGTCACGTTGTGCAGTGGGCGGTGAGCTTTGTCGGTGCGCCAGTTGAGATCAGCCCAGGTCGTAGTATTTTATACTATTCTCACCAATGAGAACCCATTTTTCGTCTAGCTTTCCTCTGAAAACAACGAAGCTCCAGCGCGGATTGACGGAATAGGCATGGTATTCCAAGAGCGCTTCATAGATAGGCTCAATGGTAGGGCAGATCGTAAAAAAAGCTTTCTACCCCACTTCTGACCTTGAAAAGTTATGGCTTGACTACTGTTTCGCCGCAATAAGCTGACTGGCTACGCCAAGTAGTAGGAATGCAAGGAAAGGGCGGATGAACATCAATTAATCTTTGGAATGAAAACAGACAGTATTGTTTACAAAGCTAAACATCTATTTCTGATCGCTGGAAACAACGCCCCTACTCAAGCCCACCAAATGCGCCACTACCACCAAGGGCACTACCACTGCCGGAAGTAAGTTATACGGAGCCATTAGCAGCGCTACGTTCGGCTGTTCAAAGCCGAATTGTTGAAAGGGGGTGGGGGCGGAGAGCACCGCCGTAACGAAGATATTAAACAACAACAAGAGACCTACGTAGTGCCAGATTTTGATAAGCATCGGGGAAATCATTCCCCGCCAGTAGCCGAAGTACCAAATGGCGGGAGCCGTCAGGCCCATCACGATATCGAAATTGTTACCCGTGAAGGTCGTGATCTCCGGGATGCTGCCCTGAAGAAATAACGCATACAAGACCAGCTCTACGGGAACGCGAACGGTATGCACCCACATCAATTTTACCGGGTCAAGGCTATCACGGAAGTCCTTGCCTTGCTTACTGCTGAAAAGCCAAATGATGAGGGCTACCGCCGGCAAGACGTTAAGAACAAAGCGCGGTGGCATTACGGTCGTCTTCTGATAAAAGCCAGTCGCCGCAACCCCAAACTGAATTAAGGCATAAACGAATAAGCCGGCCCACAGCCGCCAGTCGCCCTTACCCGTTTTGGCCCTAACGAAGAGCTCAATGGTGAGGCCGACGACAAGGGCGAAGAGGGTGGCCAGGAGGGAAGGAGACATGGGCGGTAAACAATTTTGTGACTAGAAATACCTGAGGGGTAAGTCGATA
>CALIGP010000195.1 GCA_938021455.1 uncultured Lewinella sp.
CCGGTGAGCCATTCCGACCAAGGCGCTAATCGAGAAGGATAAATCGCGTCTCCGGCCGGGCGGACCTGCACAAAGATGGTATTCATCCCCGCTTGGCGAAGACGGAAGAGTTGGGAATTAAAGTCAGCCTGGAGGGTCGCAGCACTAACGGTAGGGTTTTGGGGGTAATCAATGTTTAGAACGGTGGCCATCCAGACGCCACGTAGTTCTCTATTTACGCTTTGGGCGCTGACGCAGGTGCAAAGGAGGGCTAAAAGCAGCAAGGGCAGCAGGCGGGATTTGTCTTCCATATTCCCAATTACCGACAAAAAATTAACATCGGGCGACAGTTCGGGCTCTTGTCAGGACAAATTTCTCTCAATTGATTAGCTTTGGCAGCCCGTGCGGAAGGCCTCCTTCTTCACTTTAGCATTTTAAATCGTGCAATAAGCACCTGAACTATCACTGTACTACGGCCCGGATGGTACACTATTTTTTACCATCCGTGTCGATCTAACCTTTCGTCAAAGACTAGTTACACATGAGAATAATGTCTACCTTTTTCTCCCTGCTGCTACTGCTGGGAACCGCTACGTTGGTAGCCCAAAATGATGGCCAGGCAGCCATTGATTATCTCCAGAACAAATATGAAGATCTTGGCCTGACGGCTGAGGATGTTGCGGAGGTCAAAGTCACGGATAACTACGTCTCTCCCGGGGGCGTTCGACACATTTACGTTAACCAACAGTATCGTGGGCTTTCGGTGCATAACGCGCAGGCGATTCTCCACTTCCGGGGTGACCGTCTGGTAGCCAGCAACCATGACTTCGCAAAAAACCTGGCTGATTACAACCTCCCCCTTGCACCTGCGGTGAGCGCCCAACAAGCCATCTCGGAAGCGGTCAACACCGTCTCGCCCACCTTCGGTAGCGCAGTACTGTTGAGTGAAGCGGATGGTGAAATCAGCTTCAGCTGGTCCGCAGTATCCCCAAAACCGCTCAAGGCTACACTGGTTGTATTCCCTTCTGACGAAGGCGTAAGCCTCGCCTGGCGAATCATTATCGATCAGCACGCTGACCGGGCGGACTACTGGCTGATGATGGTAGATGCCACCGATGGCCATATCCTTGACAAAGACAACTTGGTCCTGAAATGTGATTTTGGCACCCCTGATCACACACACGATTACAATACGGCTTGCGCCAAAACCGACGCCACCGCTGAACTACCGGTACACGAACAACTCATCGAGTCTTTTGCAAAGACAACGACCACCGTTGCAGATGGTGCCAGCTACCGGGTCTTTCCCTTCGGCGAAGAATCGCCGCTACACAGCGCCGGTCGCATCCTGGAGGTTGACCCTGCGGACTCCATCGCGTCTCCCTTTGGCTGGCACGACACCAATGGCCTGGACGGCCCGGAATTCACCATCACCCGGGGCAACAATGTCTACGCTTACCCGGACCGCGACGACAACGAAGACAGCCCCGACCCCGGCGTATTCGCTGACGGTGGAGACGAACTCGCTTTCGACTTTTTCTTCGAGGAAGAACTAGGTGCTGACACCATTTTGGACGCTGCGCTTGCGCAGGTTTTTTACACTACCAACAAAGTTCACGACTGGCTCTTCCATGCCGGCTTTGACGAAGAAAGCGGTAATTTTCAGGTCAACAATTACAAAGGTGGTGGTGAAGACCGCGATCCGGTCCTCGCCGAAGCTCAGGATGGCTCCGGCACCAATAATGCGAACTTCCTTACGCCTGAAGACGGACAGTCAGGTATTATGCAAATGTTCCTGTGGGAAGCAGGTAACACCAGCGTAATGAATGTAACGGTACCCGCTTCTGCCTCTGGCCCCTACACCACAGGAACGGCAGGTTTCGGTCCGCTAATCGGCTCTATCCCAACTACTGGTCAGCTGGTGGAAGCTACTCCGGCACTAGCTTGTGACCCCGTCACCAACGGAAATGAAGTAGCCGGTAAGATGGCTTTGATTACCCGAGGCACCTGTAATTTCTCGCTAAAAGTATTCAACGCCCAAGAGGCCGGTGCTATCGGCGTGGTCATCTGTAATGATGCAATGGAAGGTGCGGCAGACGGCCGTGGCGGCACGATCGGTATGTCCAACGGAAATCCCGAACTAACGGTTACCATCCCAAGCGTTTTCCTAAGCTTTGAAAACTGTCAGCCCTTACGGGTAGCGCTGGCGGCGAATGATAGCATTTCCGTCACTTTCCAGTCTACCGCTCCACCAGCCCGTGACGGTGATTTCGATAATGGTATTGTTGCTCACGAGATCGGACATGGTGTCAGCAACCGTCTCGTTGGTGGCCCCAGCAATGTCTTCTGTGTCAATAATGGTGAATCTTTGGGCGAAGGTTGGTCTGACTTCTTCACCCTGGCGTCTACTCCACAAACTATTGTGGACACCCCCAATGGAAGTGAACCAAGAGGTATTGGCAATTACGCTACCCGCCGGGACATTGATGGTGCGGGTATTCGCGAAAAACCTTACTCTACTGATTTTGCTGTTAACGATTTCACTTACGATAATTTCATCACGGCCAATAACGCTTCCGCTCACAACCGCGGAGAAACTTGGGCGGTAACTCTTTGGGATCTCTACTGGGCCATGACCGAAGAATACGGTTTTGACGAAGATCTGATCCACGGTACCGGCGGCAACAACCAAGCCGTTGATCTCGTAGTTGAAGGCATGAAATACACCCGCTGTGATCCCGGCCCCCTTGATGCCCGCGATGGTATCTTACAAGCTGACGAGATCATCAATGACGGCGCTAACCAGTGTATGATCTGGGAAGTATTCGCCCGCCGGGGAATGGGCTTTTCTGCTGATCAAGGTAGTTCGGAAAGCCCCACTGACAACATTGAGGCTTTTGACGTAAGCCCTTACTGTATTGGTGGTGTTCAGTTGACGAAAACCTCCGATGTAGACGTCATCAACGCAGGCGAAGGTGTTACTTACACCCTACG
This sequence comes from uncultured Lewinella sp., assembly GCA_938021455.1. GTDB lineage: Bacteria > Bacteroidota > Bacteroidia > Chitinophagales > Saprospiraceae > Neolewinella. The sequence goes on from CALIGP010000195.1 coordinate 2,974, forward strand.
GGCGACTAACTTCCGCGACACAGTAAAGACAACCGTTACCATTACCGATCAGATTCCTGCGGGCATGTCCTTTGAAGAAGGCTCCGTTCGAGGCAGTGACGATTTCACCGTTGAGGGTAACACCATTACCTTCAACGTTGGCGAAATGGAATTCGAAGACGAAGAAACAATTGTTTACTCCGTTACTTCTGACCCTAACCTTGGCTCCATGAGCTACTTCTTCGATGGCTCCGAAGATGGAGATGACAACTGGGAGCTGGAAAACCTGACCGGCAACTTCCTCTGGGAGCAGACGGACACCACCCCGTACGAAGGAGTCCTTGCCTGGTACGTAGTCAACGTTGGTATTGAACAAGACCAGGTGCTGCGGACTTTCCAACCTGTTCCCGTTACGGGAGACAACCCAGCCCTTCGTTTTTTCACGAAGTACGAGACGGAAGCTGGCTGGGATGCTGGCATCGTGGAAGTAAGCACGGACAATTCAACCTGGACTCGCGTCCCTGACAATTTCATCCGTGGTGGCTATCGGGGAGAGATCTCAGAAAATGGCGCTGCCCCCCTGCAGGGTACGACTTCTTTCTGGGGTAATAGTGGTGGCTACGTAGAGAATATCATTGACCTGAGTGCCTACGCCAACCAGAATATTTACTTCCGCTTCCGCTTCGTCTCAGATGCCGCCGAGAGCGAGCGGGGCTGGTGGATTGACAATATTGAACTACTCGATGTGGTAAACTACGAGAGCGCCGCCATCCTTACCTCTGACCAGGGAGACAACTTCCGGGCCGAAGTAGGCAACCTTGGTGTTCTGGCACTGGGAGGAGATGCTACCGATACGGATGATCCACAGCTTGGGCAGACGCAGGTGAGTGTTTTCCCCAACCCAGCCAACGAAGTCGTTAACGTCAACATCACTACCGAGCGTGCAGGCGCTGCGACCGTACAACTCTTTAGCGTTGATGGCCGTGCAGTGTTTACCAACAGCCTCAACCTGGCTCCTGGTGCGTCGTTGACGACGATCAACACTTCTGCACTTCCCGCTGGCGTCTATGTTGTACAGGTAACTGGTGAAAACCGGGTGAGTACGACTAAGGTGACGATTCAGTAAGCCGTTCCGAGCGTCCGGACTGACATTTTGGGCGTGGCATATTCGCTTCGCTTGATGGCCACACCCAAAATGATCAATCCGACCGCCTCGACAAGCGTAAAATAAAGAAGGCCCGCCTCCGAGTAATTCGGGGCGGGCCTTCTTTATTTCAATGGGCTAAACCGTCGGGCTTATCCAAGCTTCTGCTTCACCAATGAGGCGATGGTTTTGCCGTCAGCGCGGCCTGCAGCTTGCTTATTGGCCATCCCCATCACCTTGCCCATGTCTTTCATGGAGCTGGCACCGGTTTTAGCGATCACCTCATCGATGAGGGCGCCGAGTTCGTCTTCAGAAAGCTGCTCGGGGAGGTACTTACTGATTACTTCAATTTCTTCCCGTTCGGTAACGGCCAGGTCTTCCCTGTTCTGCTTGGTGTAAATATCGAGGCTGTCTTGCCGGCTCTTAACGAGCT
>CALIGP010000196.1 GCA_938021455.1 uncultured Lewinella sp.
GTTTAAAGAATTAGCACCTGAAAATGATGAGAACCCTACTTGTTTGCTTAGTAAGCCTTGTGCTTGCCTTTAGACTTACAGCCCAAGCCGATACGATTCATCTCACCGAGTCCTTTTACTTCGCCTCGGCCGAGGAAAAGCTGAACGACACTGAGGGGGCTAGGTTAGAAGCCTTCGCCGAAACCATAAAAAGCTATGCCGCTCATTCGCTTCGGTTGGAGGCTTTTACGGATGAACAAGGAACAGACACCTTCAACAAAGACCTCGCCCAACGAAGAGCGGACCATTGCACCCGCGCCCTCGCCCGGATAAACGTTAGGTCTGCCACCACTACCATCCTCTCCCACGGTGAGCAACGCGCCCGGCAGAACACCACAAGCGATGCTGAACGGAAGCATGACCGCCGCGTTGACCTGCTGGCAACGGTGGTCCGCTGGTACAACGTCGAGGAAGCCATCGCTTTTGCTGCCGCCGAACAAAAGCAAGTCCGGGAAGACCTGAACCCTACTCTCGTACAGTTGATTAAAGGTCAGCAGGGCGGCCGTTTTAAGGTTAAGCCCAACACGCTGGTTCGCCCTGATGAAACCCCGGCTATCGGGCCGGTAAGGATCGAACTGGTCGAAGCTTACAAACTTACGGATATGCTGCTGGCCGGCCTTACCACCACCTCCGGAGGTCGCCGCCTTGAAACAGGTGGAATGATCAAACTCACCGCCACGGATGCTGATGGCACTGCGCTACAGCTAAAAGCTGGAACGGAGATTACCGCTTCGATTCCTACAGATTACTATAACCCTGACATGAGAATATTCAAAGGTACGAACCTTACTATCTCTGGTGTGCCAACCGATTGGGCACTCACCGAAGGTACCGTAAGCCGACCACCTAAACCCCTTACCGATAGCCTGACTTTCGGCGAATATCTTGAGTGGATGGATGACTTACTAAATCTTTACATCGATCAATTTTCAGGAGGAATCAAGGGGTGTGATTTTATTCCGGATATGCGCCCTGAACCGTGTAGAAAATTTTATGACTGGCTCGTCGCGCATCCTGCGCCAGATACCCCGAACTACGTCAATGCCGCTACCTATCATGTCCGCCCTAAACCTGAACTGGTGGATACCAATAACATTGTTTACCAACCCGTTGGGAAAGACAAGATCTTTATGTCCAGGGAGCGAAAGCAAAAAATTACCCACCAACGCCGACAAAGAGCGTTGAAAATCTACGTGCGGCGACTTCAGCAACACGAACGCTCCGTAGCTTATCATGTACAGATTCCCGTGGACAACGCCCGGAAACGAGCGAAATACGATGAGGATTTATTGATTTGGGAGGAAGCAACCATGGCACAAAAGCAAATCGCGCTGGCTGGCTTGAAGCACCATGACTATCTATTGGCAGAAGCTTACCGGCTGGCCAGAATAGGGGATCAGGAACGAGCAGAAGCTGCTCGGCTAAACGCCGGCAGGCTAATGGAAGAAGAACTGTTGGGGCAAGAAGACTTTACCGGGAAGTCTTGGGACGTTGAACGGTATTTATTTTCGGTAAACCAGTTGGGGTGGGCGAATTGCGATCTGTTCGCTCGAGAATCTAAAGTAGTATCGATCCGGGTCAATCTGGATTACAGCACCTCTTCCGCAAAAGTGATGTTACTGCCCGTTGGTCGGCGTTCTGTGATCGCCTTTGAGCAGGAAAAGAACGGGGTTTGGCGGAATAAGGGCATCCCTAAAGATCTAAGCTATCACGTCATTGGCTACGAAGTGATTGACGGGAAGCTGGTGATGGCACATAAGTATGTGGCAGCAGCCGATAACAAATTACAGGAGTTAGAATACGAACCGGTAGCAATTACCGAGCTAAGGGATAAGATGACGGAACTGCTAGAGAATAAATCGCGATGAGCTGGAAGTGCGCAGTTTTGCTTCAGCATAGCTGCTTTAATCTCTTTGGTAACGGCCCACCAGAACCAATAAAAAAAGCGTCTGTTGAAATACGGAGTTGACACTGGTTGGTAACCTGGCAGCCCATCTATCCTTGTAATTCAGAGGCCAGTGCCGTAAATTTAATTTTTAAAACACCCCCTAAATATTTATGAGATACCTATTCACCCTCTGCTTTCTTACCCTCCTCTGCACCTGCGTCAGCGCCCAAAATGAAGACCTGCAGCTGTCAGCTTCCATCTACTTTGCCTCGGCTGACCACGAGCCTAATAGCGCAGAGCTGGAAAAGCTGGCCGACTTCGCCACCACCCTGAGCAGCTACGCCAGCTACACTCTCAAGATTGAAGCTTTCACCGACGAAAAAGGAACCGAAGCCTACAATACCGCTCTGGCCGAACGCCGCGCAACCGCCATCACCATCGCCCTCGCCCACCAAAACGTGGTGCCCGCTACCACCGAAGTACTCAGCTACGGAGAGCAGCGCGCGCGCCAAAACACGACGGATGATGCCGAACGCAAGAATGACCGCCGGGTAGACCTCGTCGCCACCGTTACCCGTTGGGAAAGTGCCGAAGCAGCCATTAGTACCGCCCGAGCTGATCAATTACAGTCCGTTATCATTGATGACCCAACCGTGCGGCAAGCCATCTCCGGAGCTAAAGGCGGCACCTTCTTGATCGAAGCCAACTCACTCGTCCGCCCCGACGGCAGCCTGGCAACTGGTCCGGTCTCCGTTGCCCTCATCGAAGCCTATGACCTTTCGGATATGCTGATTGCCGGTTTGACGACCACCTCTGCGGACAAACGACTCGTGACCGGCGGCATGGTCAGTCTCACCGCTACGGATGCTGATGGAGCCTCCCTCGAACTACGCAAAGGACGATCCATCACCGCTGCCACCCCAACTGACGACTTTAACGAGAAAATGCGAATTTTTTCCGGTGCGGACCACGACGAAAACGGTACCCCTTCCGACTGGGCGCTGACCACCGGAGGGGTGGCGAGCTCCGCCGATGCACTCTTCGCCACCTTACCGGCTTTTCCCAGTATGGGTACTTTTCGGGTAACCGCGAATGCCAATATTGGCAGCCTGATGGCCAAATGGCGGGAGGCCAACCCGGAACCTAAAGCGCCTGCCTTGGAAAAAGTGGACCACAACTTTCTCTCCCGGAAGCCCGTACCTCCCGTCATGGAAGAGATCGTGTTTGAGCCAAAAGGGCTCGCTGGCGTCTTTACTTCGAAGACTCAAATAGAAGAGAAAACAGCCGAGATGCGCAAAAAGGCGCAGGAAACCTACCAGCGTCATAGTGAGCGCTACGAGCGCGCGCTTGTTCGCAATGAAGGAATGCCCGCCCGGAATGCGGCCCGCCTGGAAGCCTTCAAAGCCGCTCGTCCGGATTGGCAGCGACGCCTGGATGCGCATAAAGAAGGTCTGATGACTACCGAGGTGCGTCGCTTGAGAGCCAAGGAGGCCGCTCGCCGGGAAAAGTTCATGGCCGCTCGGGCCGCACGCGCCGAAATGCTGGGGGATAAGCTCGGAGAACTCAAAGATCTTACCGGACAGCAGAGTAATATTTCGCGCTACTTCTTTAGCATTAACCAACTGGGCTGGACTAACGTCGATATCTTCTACAATTCGGGGGAGGAAAGCATTCAGTTGCTCGTCGAGGTGCCTAACTCTACCCGCCAAGCGACCGTCGTAATGATTCCCACTGACCGTCGCTCCGTTATTGCCTATCAACCAGATACGGAGGCAGGTATCTGGAAGCGAGGCGGCATTCCCCGAGGACTGGGCTACCACGTGATTGCCTATCAGGTAATGGACGGAAAGCTGGTGATGGCTCACCAATTCGTAGAAAAAGCCAGTACCATTGCCACAAAACTGAGCTACCAACCCATCGCAATAGATCAACTAAAGGATAAGATTGCGGGTATTCTAGGGAGCTGATGTCTGCTTATGAATAATGGTTTCCAAAAAATAGCCCTCGGCGGCGGTTGCCATTGGTGTACCGAAGGCGTCTTCGTGTCACTGCGCGGCGTTGCGCGCGTGGAGCAAGGCTTGGTTAGTTCACTACCTCCAGCGGATGCCTTCTCCGAGGCGGTGATCGTTCATTATGATCCGGCAATCATTTCGGTAGAGGACTTGATGGCCGTCCATCTGGAAACGCATGCCGCTACGAAAAACCATGGTTTGCGGCATCGCTACCGGTCGGCGGTCTAT
>CALIGP010000197.1 GCA_938021455.1 uncultured Lewinella sp.
CCCTCGCCTGAAGGCCGTTGCTGGCCTGCGGGCGGAGCAGACCACCATTCTGGTAGAGAGTGCCGTAGTGCCAAATGAAATCACGATGGCCGCAGAGAATGGTCGCGAAATCGATCAGGACCGTATTGATGACAACACGGCTAATATTGATGAGACGAACTTCATGCCCGCGCTGAACCTGATCTTCAAGGCAACGGAGTCTTCTAACCTTCGTCTTGGCTTCTCTCAGACGATTGCCCGCCCGAACATGCGGGAAGTAGCGCCCTTCGGTAGCTTCGGCTTTCTCGGCGAGCCTACGGTATTCGGTAACCCCGACCTTCAACTGACGAATATCGATAACTACGACCTCCGCTACGAGATCTTCCCCAATGCCGGAGAAGTAATCGCCTTCAGTGCTTTCTACAAGCAGTTCACGAACCCGATCGTGACAACTTTCCGTCTCTCCGGTGAGCAGCAGTTTACCTGGACGAATTCAGAGAGCGCCGACCTTTACGGTCTGGAGCTGGAATTCCGCAAGTCACTCGCCTTCCTGGGGGAGAAGTTCCAGAACTTCACCTTTAGTAGCAACCTGGCCGTTATTCAATCCAGCCAGGAAATTGACGCCCGTGAAGTGGAGCTTGGCCGGGAGGTTGACCCTGACTTCAGCGCAGAGCGCGTCTTTAACGGCCAGTCTGACTTTGTCGGAAACGCCAACCTATCCTTCCGCACGCCGGAAACGGGTTGGGATGCGATCATTGCTTACAACTACTTCAGCGACCGTCTGCAGAGTATCGGTGCCGTTGGCTCCCCCGATATCTTCGAGCAGGGCCGCAGCCAGCTGGACCTCTCCGTGTCTAAGACGATCAACAACTTCAAGTTCAGCTTCCGGGCCCGCAACCTGATAAACCCGGACTACAAGACGTTCAGCAACTTCCAGGGCGAAGAGTACATCTTCAGCCAGTATACGCGGGGACGGGATATCTCCCTTGGGGTAAGCTATAGTCTGTAAGCGGACCTTGCTGCGTCCGGTAGGACCTGCTAGCGTCCGCGCTACCGGGGCTCGGACGCTTCGAGGTCCTACCGGACGCTCGAAGGTCCTTAGCGGTTTAAGAATTTGCACTAGATTACTTTGTAATCGTTATGCGCCTCTCACCTAAGTGGGGGGCGCTTTTTGTATGCCGACTTTAGTCGATGGTATGAAGAATGTCCGCCGACTGAAGTCGGCGGTACAAGCCAGACTCAATTATTAGCCCATATCCGGTTCCGCCACTCCCATCTGCCTCCCGTGCCAAAAACAAAGCGGCCCCAGCAAACAGTAGGAAAAGCCCGGAAGACCATATCGGATACCTACACCAAAAAAGGCCAATAGGATGGAAAGGAGGGCAACACTGGAAAATATTAGAAAGTGTCTTTTCCAGTAATGGAGGTAGTCTGCCTGGTTGACTTCGCTTTTAGCTGCCCGACGATAGAGCAGGGCCAGAAAGAGGAAGTATGAGGCGAAGCCCGCACCATAGATTTGAAACAACTCCGATAACTCGGCGGTTCCGGTGACGGTAGCCCCTCCAAAGGTTAGTTTGGAGAGGAATTTCAGCGGGAAAATATAGCAGAGCATCACAAACAACATGGCAAAATTGTAGGCAATGACCCAGTAGTCCATGGTCGTCGTCCGGCGGAAGAAATTGTAATGAACCACCCAAAGCATCACGAGTGCCATAAAGCTGATGGCAAAACTACTGATGTCTCCGAGGTTACTTCTGAGTTCGCTGTAGCTGTCAGGGACATCAAGACTAACGACCAGTAGGGTAGCGGCGAAAGCAAAAATGCCATCGCTGATGGCTTCGAGGCGGGCTTGGGATTGTTGCATGCGCTGAAGTTACTGCGCAATTGGTGGATAGTAATGCTTAGGTAAAGCCGATATATAAACTTCGTACTAACTACTTTTCTCCTCGGGAGATAAAACAACCCCACGATATAACTTTTCCAGCGGCAAGGAAAAATCTAGGCTTTCGATTTCACCAGATTGCTCCAGTTCTTGCCATTCTTCAATGGTGTACTTTTCGTTCTTTAACGGAGGCTGGCCCATGTCGCGGAAATTTAATCTAAGGTACAGTATTAACGAAGAAACCCAGCCAGCAGTTTGCTGACCGGGTTTCCCGTCAAATCATTCCTAGAAGGAATTGCTCGCCCGCCTACAGTACTACACTACTACGAGTGAGCGAAGCGAACGAACTACGATGTAAAATCGCCGAAGGCTGATTTTACATCATCCCTCCCATACCGCCAGGCATGCCACCGTGGCTGTGGCCGCCGCCGCCGCCTAAGTCGGCTTCTGGCTTGTCGTTGATGACACACTCCGTCGTCAGGACCATGCCTGAGATAGAGGCCGCATTTTCCAGTGCGATGCGAGTCACTTTGGTTGGGTCGATAACGCCGGCCTTCTTCAGGTCTTCGTATACGTTGGTGCGGGCGTTGTAGCCGAAGCTGTGGCCTTTACCGTTGATGACCTTGTCGAGAACGATGGAGCCTTCCACACCAGCATTGTCAGAAATAGTCCGCAGGGGAGCCTCCATGGCTTTGCGTACGATCTGAATACCGATGGTCTGGTCTTCGTTTTCACCTTTCACGTCCTTCAGGGAAGCGATGGCACGCACGAGGGCAACACCACCACC
>CALIGP010000198.1 GCA_938021455.1 uncultured Lewinella sp.
TTGCCTGTGTACTACTTCAATCTAGCTACCGCACTTACTCGCTCCGGGAGGCTTCGGCATTGTTCACGGTCGGAGCTGGAGCTCCTCTGCCCAACGATCGCTTTGGACGGATGAGCTCCAGCGCCGACTGGGCACTGGATATTAAGCGGGCAATCGGTGTGCAAGTTGAATCTTGCCCACTATCTTTATCGCCATGCTCCACCTGCGTTCACTTGTCGGCTTACTGGTCCGCGTCTGCCTGTTTTCCGCCTGCCAGCGGAATGTTGAACCCGAATACCGCTTCCGCGCGGCCCTCTGGGCCAACGAACGACATACCTGGTACCTGGCGATGCAGTCTTTTGCAGAGGAGGTCTACGATAAGTCCGGTGGCCGCATTGAAGTAGAAGTGTACCCCTCCGAGCAGCTGGCCAAAGAAATCGAAGCCATCCGCCTGATCCAGGCCGAAGTCATTGATATGACCATCACGGGTTCATTGCTAAGTAACTGGATCGAAATTGCGGCCTTCTGTGAGCTACCCTTCCTGTTGCAAAGTGATGCCGACCGGGATGCGCTGCTCAACGGGCCCGTCGGGCAACGTATCGAGCGGGAGATGCTGGAGCGGACGGGCTTACGTCCGCTGGGTTATTTCATTCGTGGGCCACGCCACCTGACATCCAACCGCCCCATCAAGCATCCGGACGAACTCAACGGGATGATTCTTCGCGTGCCCAACGTGCCTTCCTTCGTAACCGCCTGGGAGGCGATGGGCGCCAAGCCGACACCGATGGCCTTCTCCGAGGTGTTTACCGGCTTACAGCAAGGCACGATTGAAGGGCAGGAGAACCCCTTTTCGCTCATCCTCAACGCTGGTTTTCCGGAGGTGCAGCAGTACGTTAACCTGACGGAACACGTCATGAGCTGGAGCTACCCCGTGATTGGTGAGCAGCAGTTTCAGGCCCTACCGGCTGATCTGCAAACTATCGTTATTGATGCCGCCCAAAACATGCAGGCTTACGAACATGAGCTCTTCACGACCAACGAAAACTCCGTCAAGGCAGAATTGGAAAAACGAGGAATGACCTTTGTAGAGGTAGATAAAGCCGCCTTTCAGGAAAAATGTGAAGTGGCGATTTACGAAAGCCTTAGCCCGGAAATGCAGACGGTTTACCGGGATTTTATTAGCGAACGAAAAGCTGCCCGCCAATGATCCGTCGTTTGCACAAGAACTTCCGTCGGCTGATGAAGTACGGCACTTTGCTGAGCACTTTTGGGCTGCTGGTGAGCGTCCTGATCCAGATATACGGTCGCTTTTTCCTGGCGGCTTCGCCGCCGTGGACGGAGGAAGCCTCGCGGCTGTTCTTCATCTATACCGTTGCCTTCGCGGCAGCCCCGGCGTTGGGGGAAGGGTACTTCATCGCGCTGGATTTGCTGCCGAAGGGTTTGCCGGATGTCTGGCGGCAGCGGCTGGGCCGCTGCGTTCAGCTGACGATCATTGGGATTTGTGCGGTGCTGGCGGTCTACGCCTGGGGCTTTGTGCGGCTCGGCTTCGCCGAGCAGTCGCCGGGCATGGGCTTCCGGATGGCAATCGCCTTTTTCAGTGTATTCCTGCTGTTTGCTAGTGTGGCAGTGCTGGAATTATTACGACTGTCTCGCCGGTAAATAACAGTTTTCAACCCATAAAAAACGAACATGCTTGCTCTGTTGGTCATCGCTTTCATCATTTGCTTGCTGCTACGATTCCCGATCGCCTTTGCGTTAGGTATCTCCTGCCTGGTGTACTTACTAGCCAGCGGTACTCCTTTGATCGTAGTGCCCATGAAGCTGTATTCCGGCATCGATGTTTTCGTGTTGCTCAGTGTGCCTGGCTTCATACTGGCAGGTAACCTGATGAATGCGGGTGGATTGACGGCGAAGATTATCAACTTCTGCAACCACCTCTTTGGCCATATCCGCGGTGGGTTGGCGCTAGCCAACGTAGGCACCTCCATGCTCTTCGCGGGGATATCCGGAACGGCGATTTCTGACACGGCGAGCATCGGCGCCGTGATGATCCCCGCAATGAAAAAAGAGGGCTACGACGGAGATTTCGCCGCAGCCATCACGGCGGTGTCTTCCACCGTTGGTCCCATCATCCCGCCTAGTGTCCCGATGATCATCGCGGCAACGCTGAGCGGACTCTCCGTAGGGAAGTTGTTTCTGGCCGGGGTGATCCCCGGACTGCTGCTGGGGCTGGGCATGATGGCGGTGGCTTACGTGATCTCCCGCCGACGGAATTATCCGAAGCGACCGAGAAGCTCCTTCGGACAGATCGGCCGGAGCTTCATCGACACCTTCTGGGCCTTATTGATGACGGCCATCATTCTGTTCGGTATTATTGGAGGCGTGTTTACCCCAACGGAAGCCTCGGTGATCGCCGTTGTCTATGCCCTATTTATTGGTTTGTTTGTATACCGAAAGCTTAACTGGAAACGCATACTGGTGATTACTATCGACAGCATGAAGGTGTCGGCTTCCTTGATGGTGATTATCGGTTTCGCCAACCTCTTCGGCTGGATCCTCATTACGGAGCAATTCCCTCAATGGATCTCCGCGGAGATAACCGCCCTGACGACCAATAAATATGCTGTCCTGTTGCTGATCAATCTATTGTTGATTGTGGTCGGTACCTTCATGGAAACTGTAGCAGCACTGTTGATTCTCTTCCCCATCTTATTGGGCGTTGCTACGGGAGTGGGCGTGGAGCCGATTCACTTTGCCGTCATTGCGGTACTGAACCTCGTCATTGGGCTAACTACTCCACCACTGGGCATTTGCCTGTTTGTGGCAGCGGGTATTGGGAAGGAATCCATTGGGAGTGTGAGCCGGGCAAGCTTACCCTTCCTGGCCTGCAACCTGGCCGTGCTGGCGGTGGTGACCTTGGTGCCGGGGGTTTGTCTTTGGCTGCCGGGACTGTAGCGACGGCCTTCAGCCGTCTGCTAGCTAGCGGCTGAAGCCGCTGCTACACCTCCTGCAAGCGCACCAACTTCTCATAAGCCCCCTTCAAGGCTAACAGCTCGGCGTGGGTACCCCGCTCGATGATGCGCCCCTGATCGAGGACGAGAATCTCGTCCGCCTGCTGAATGGTGGACAGGCGGTGGGCGATGACGAGGGCCGTGCGGCCGTTCATCAGTTTCTGGAGTGCATCCTGGACGAGGCGTTCGGACTCGGAGTCGAGGGCGGAGGTGGCTTCATCGAGGATAAGGATGTCCGGATTGCGGAGGATCGCCCGGGCGATGGTTACCCGCTGCCGCTGCCCACCGGAGAGCTTACTTCCCCGGTCGCCGATGTTAGTCTGGTAGCCTTCGGGACTGGCTATGATGAAGTCATGAGCGTTGGCTACCCGGGCGGCCTCGTGTACCTGGGCCTCGGTAACACCTTCGAGGCCAAAGACGATATTGTTGAAGATACTGTCGTTGAAAAGGATGGCCTCCTGAGAGACGATGCCAAAGTGATCGCGCACGTCCTTGAGAGCGTACTCCCGCAGATCCCGACCATCGAGGGTGATACGCCCGCCCGTCGGGTCGTAGAAGCGGGGCAGCAGGTCGGCGATGGTGGATTTACCGCCGCCGGAGGCGCCGGCGAGGGCAACGACCTTCCCCTTCGTCAGGTTGAAGCTGATGTTTTGGAGAACGGGAGGCCCGTCAGGCGTGTAACGGAAGCTGAGGTCTTCCACCGCTAATCCAACTTGCATAGCATCCTGCGGCCGCGCCACTTTGGTCGTCTTGTTGTCTTGTGGTCTTGTCGGCGGGAGATTGTCTAATAATGGGTTGTTGATGTCGAGCACAGCGTTGACGCGCTCCATGGCACCGAGGCCTTTCTGCACATTATACCAAGCCTTCGAGAGTTTCTTTGCGGGGTCGATGACCAGGTAAAACGCGAAAATGAAAGAGATGAAAGTACTGGCCTCCATCTCTCCGCTGAACACCTGTCGGGAACCGTACCAAAGCAGCAGAGCCACCGTAGCGATACCCAGAAACTCAGTCAGCGGACTGGAGAGGTCTCGCCGCCACAATAGCCGGATCAGCTGCTTGCGGTAGCCGTCGTTGAGCTCGGCAAACTTCTCTGACTGGTAGCTTTCCGCTCCAAAGCTTTTGATGATCCGCAAACCGCCGAGGCTTTCTTCGGTACGGCTCACGATCTCTCCGAGTTTTTCCTGGACTAAGCCACTACTACGCTTGAGCTGTTTGCCGATACCTCCGATGACAACCCCGGTGAAAATCATCAGCCCGAAAACGAATAGCGTCAGCTGCGGGCTGATGAAAATCATCATGGCCAGTGTACCGACGATGATGAAAGGCTCGCGGAAAATGGACTCCAGCACGTTGAGGATGCTGGCTTCCACCTCCTGCACGTCGGCCGTAATCCGGCTTAGTAGGTTGCCCTTTCGCTCCTCCGAGAAATAGCTGAGTGGCAGCCGAAGTAAGTGGTCGTATAGTGCATTCCGAAGGTCGCGAATAATGCCATTACGGACCGGTGACATGAAAAAGAGGGCGAGATAACGGAATAGGTTCTTGAAGAAAAAGGAAGCGAGGATCAGGACGCAGACGTAAGCGAGTGTCGTTTCCTTACCGAACTCCGCAATCCAGTTAGAGATGTGGAAGCCGGCGAACTGCTCAAAGTCTGCCGAATTACGGATGGCTTCGGGGGCTTCCGTCACGATGGTCGTATTCTCGAAGAGAATGTCGAGAAAAGGTTTCAGGATCGGGACAGACACTACCGTGAACAGGGCCGTAAGGATGTTGCTGATGATCGCCAGGATCACCAGGCCGCGATAGTTGGCCATGTAGCCGAGGAGACGGCGGAAGCTTGACATTGGTATTTTGGTTCGTTGGTTCTCTGGGCTACCGCATTTTGGAGGAAGCAAAGGTAGGTAAGGAGTAAAACAATCCCCTTT
>CALIGP010000199.1 GCA_938021455.1 uncultured Lewinella sp.
CCGGTTCGGAGCTGGAGCTCCTCCTCCCATATAGTGATCGGAAAATAAAGCTTTAGAAGTAGGCTATCTTTGCCCTGCGATAGCTCAATCGAATATCGCATATCAAATATCACTTATCGCATATCATTCCATGCGCTACTACCTCATCGCCGGTGAGCCTTCGGGCGACCTTCACGGTTCTTACCTGATTCGGGCCATCCGGGCGGAAGACCCGGCGGCGGAGATCCGTGCCTGGGGCGGAGACCTGATGGCCGCGGCAGGAGCGGAGCTCGTGAAGCACTACCGGGAGCTGGCCTTTATGGGCGTTGTGGAGGTGGTGAAGAACCTGCCGACCATCCTGAAAAATCAGCGGACTTGCCAGGAGGATATTACGGCCTTTGCGCCGGATCGGCTGGTGTTGATCGATTACTCAGGCTTTAACCTGCGGATCGCGAAGTGGGCAAAGCCGCAGGGAATGGACGTGAGTTATTACATCAGCCCGCAGGTATGGGCGTCCCGTTCAGGGCGGGTAAAGCAGATCAAGGCCTACGTGGATCGGATGCTGGTGATCTTACCCTTCGAGGAAGCCTGGTATGCGGAGCGGGGGGTAGCGGCCACCTTTGTGGGCCACCCCCTACTGGACGTGGTGAAGGAAGCAGAAGAAGGGCCGCGGCCGCAGGATGCAATGGCCCCCGGTTGGCGCAACGCGCCAGCCCCCGAAAGGGGCGTTGAGGAGCAGGCTGAGCTCGCAGAGCTTCGTAACACAGCCCCGGCTTCAGCCGGGAAGCGCACGATAGCATTGCTCCCCGGTCGCCGCAAACAAGAAATAACCGTCGGCTTGCCGCTCATGCTGGCCGCCGCCGCTTTGCACTCAGAGCATAGCTATGTAATTGCCGGAGCGCCTTCCCAAACCCTTGCTTTCTACGAACAAATCATTGCATCCTGCGGCAGCGCCACTCCACCTGATTTGCGCGTAGTTATGAATGACACCTACGGCCTGTTGCAAAGCGCACATACTGCCATTGTTACCAGCGGTACGGCAACGCTCGAAACGGGGCTTTTCGGTGTGCCCCAGGTTGTCGTCTACAAAGGAAACTGGATCGCCTACCGCGTTGCGAAATGGATGATTGCGAATCGGATCAAATACATCAGCCTCGTTAATTTGGTCATGGATGCTCCCGTCGTGAAGGAGTTAATCCAGCACGATTTTACGCCTGACATCCTGGCCATGGAGCTGGAAAAAATAATTGCCGGCCCCAAGCGGGACCGGCAATTGGAGGAGCTGCAGTTATTACGTGAGCGACTGGGGTCGGGGGGAGCCGCTAACCGGGCGGCTAAGCTGATTGTTGCGGGCTAGCATCAGTACGTACCGCACGCAAGTCCTTCCAGAACCACCTTGCCCACAAGAAAGCAAGCAGCGGAAAAACGACCACACTTAGGGGATGGTAGTAAACCGCTTCCGTTAGGTCGAAATGAATCAAATGCATCATTCCGCGGGTTATGCCGCAGCCGTAGCACTCCTGTCCTAGCAGTAGGATAGACAGGCATTTGGGGCTCCCTTCGTCAAAATATGTTGCGGGTAACGACAGGAGCACGATGGGAACAATGACCCAAAACGCCAGGCGAATATATCTGAAGTAGTTAGGCATTAAAGCTCGGGATCATAGGCACTACCATCTGCCGGACCAAGGTCGCCCAGAGCAATACGAATGATGTCAATCAGTGTCCAAATGCCACATCCACCCAGGGTTAGTATCTGGATGATGCCAATGGTGGTGTAGCCGAGGTAGAAGCGGTGAATGCCCAATGTGCCGATCACCAGAGCCAGGATCAACGCAACGATCTGGCTTTTGGGCTTACCATCAGCGGGAGCCTTGCCTTTTTCGGCGGCTTTCATCTGCTTTTTGATCTGCTTCTGCGCCATTTTCAGGGCAATAGATTCTTTCAGCTTTAGCTTGCGGCCGGTCGTCTCCCGGATTTTCTTAGGGGTGAGTGCCAGGAAGTCTTCCGCAGAGAAGGCTTTATCCGTTCCGGTGAAGGTTTCACTTAGGGCAGGGTCTACTGTCGTAGTGGCCACCGGGGCGATTACTGCAGCCGTGGTAATGTTGCCAATAAATAAGACGGTAAGGAGGAGAAGGTAAAATCGTTTAGTCATGATGTACTGGGTTAGATGAAATGAGATTTCAGAAAGTGTTCTAATAGTTTCAGGTGTTTAATTGGGTGCTCAATTATAGCAATAAAGATGTCTTCATAAAAGTAGGTTGAGTCGCCTTAGACAATAATTAACGAGCTTAGCCTAAGCTTAACACTATTTAGGAATTCTACGGACGGCAGCGAGCAGGAGTAGGTTTTACCATCCCGTACAAACAACAGAAAGGCCCGTCCGATTACCGGACGGGCCTTTCAAAGCAGTAGTGCTCAAACCGAAATGGTTTAGGGCTTGAGTTCCTTACAGTTCTGGATCCCAGCTACCGTTCTTTGGCTCCTGGCTACCGATAGCAATAGTAATGATATCGTAAATGAGCCATGCGAACAGCGCGATACCAGGAACGATCAGGAAGCTGGTAAGCAGCAGCAGGATCTGAGCAATTCCTTTGAAGGTTTTGCCCATGTAAAAGCTGTGAATGCCAAGGCCTCCGAGGAAAACGGCCAGCAACAAAGCAACCAGCTGGTTCTTGTCGCCACCGGCTGCGGGAGCGCCAGCTTTCTTCTCCTTACGGATTTGCTTTTTAACGGCACGTTGAGCCATCTTGAGCGTGATCGCCTTCTTAAGGCCGAGACGTTCTCCGGTTTTCTCGCGGATGCTGCGAGGCGTCATGGCCAGGAAGTCGTCCATGGTAACCTGTTCGCCATCAGCGGCAAACATTTCTACTAAGGCAGGGTTAGTGAGAATGTCAGTAGCCGTAGCTGCTGGCGGAGCAACGAAGGCTGCGGAAGCGGTGCCGACTACAAATAGGACGGCCAAAAGGGTGGTGTAAAATCTTTTCATTGAAGTAATGGGTAAATCAAGTGCCTACTCTAATAGGTTTTCGGCGTCGCCTCCCTACTCGTTTTATTTGATGGATTTTCGGGCTCTTCCACGTATCAAATTGTCTGGTTAGAAACTTTGATACACTTGCAAGATATTTATTATTTCGTTAATACCAAATCTCTTTTACGCCTGAGTTTTCTATTGTTGCTACATGAGAAAATGTGATAATAGAATTCTTATTCATAAAAGTCTTCCTTGTCAATGCGGGCCAGATCAATAAATAGCTGGCCGAATTTTTTCGTCACGTCTTCAAAGAAGCGCTTCCCTTTTTCTGCAGTTGATTTTCTAGGGTCGCCTGTCCCGGTACTTTTGGTGATTTCTGACCATGGTCGCTCCCGCCAAACCCAGGCTTCTTTAAAGGCTTTGATGCGGGGTTGGCGCTCGGCACCATCATCTGCTTCGTCCAGTGGACGAACTAATTCCGGGCGGAGGTGAAGCACCAAACTGGTTTCTAATTCGCAGGCGTGGTCACCGCCTTCCTCTACGTAGTCGTAGCGGTCGAAGGTCTTGAACCAGTTGGTCTCTACCAGAAGCATATCCGGGAACTCAACGCCCAACTCCCGGAGGATGGTCCGGAAGCTGTTGCCCCCATGGCTGTTGAAAACGACGAGCTTCTTAATGCCCTGCCGATCCAGCACGGTAATCAAGTCTCGGAGAATGGCTAGCTGGGTGCTGGGCATCAGGTTCATGTCCAGCGTGATGTCTGTCTGTCCGGTGTTGACCCCAAAAGGGATGCAGGGAAGAATGATCACTTTCTCACCGGCCTCCCAGGCGATTCGACCGGCTTCGGCGGAGATGGCTTCGCCCTCGATGATATCCGTGGCGTAGGGTAGGTGGTAGTTATGGGCTTCGGTCGCGGCCCAGGGTAGAACCGCTACTTCGAAGTTAGTAGCTTTAACGGCTTTCCAGTTGGTTTCGGCGAGGAGGTAGGGGCGCATGATTGGTATTTTGGTCTGTTAGTTCTTTGGTATTTTGGGCTGCCGCTTTTACGGGGAACTAAGTTTATAACTTCTTTGCTTCCTGAAGCTCGCAGTTAGGGTGTCCGATATTTTAGAGGTGTTGCTCCGCGTAGGCGGTCGGAACGCTCGGAGCTTTGAAATATCGGACACCCTAGCTCGCAGTAGCCCAAAATACCAATAGTCTAACGAACCAACGCAATTTCACCTTTGCCGCCTATAATGCGCGGTAACCCAAAAGACTAACGGACCAACGAACCAAAAAACCAACGAACCAACGAACCAACGAACCAAAAAACCAGCCTACCAAACCTGATGCACCCCCGCCT
>CALIGP010000200.1 GCA_938021455.1 uncultured Lewinella sp.
CAATTACCTCAAGGCCACCATCCGCCAAGGGCTGGGCCGGGCGAGCATCATGCCCTCGATTGACTTCGAGACGGATAATCCCTTCTCGCCTTCCCGAACGAATATCACGAATACCCGCCGGGACACCTCCGATCAGGGCGAGGCCTTGCCGAGCCGCATGAACGATGACTATAAGGCGCCGGGCTCCTCGTCAGGCGGAGGCACGGCTACTGGCGCCTCCTCCGAGGCCAAACGCAATGCCAACAATCTCCGTAATTGGCAAATGCTATACGAAGGGCTGGGAGATGATAAAACAGATACTGGCGGCGAAGCGGCCTTCATTGACTTTGGCGAAACGGATGGTGCTAACCCCGAACTGGGAGAGCTACTGCCCAGCCGCATGAGCCAGGAAGAAGACGGAGGTTCTACGACCTCACAGGACCGGGACCCCTATCAGCTCCACCACCGCTACATCGTTTCTCCGATCAAAAGCGGTTGGTTACTCATTGATCAACGGGCGGCGCACCAGCGCATTCTCTATGAACAGTTTTTGCAGACGCTGCGGGATAAACCCGCCGCCAGTCAGCAATCCCTGTTCCCACAAACGCTCGAACTACCGCACGCTGACGTGGGGCTAATGACGGACATTTTGCCCGACCTGAAGCAACTCGGTTTTGATGTGGAGCCTTTTGGCGGCGAATCGTTCATTATCCGTGGAGTACCCGCGGAGCTGGCCGGCGAGAAAAACGAAAAAGAACTACTCGAGCAATTGCTGGACCGGTACCGTAGTGACATTGAGCTAGAGTCGGACGGGCACGCGCGCCTGGCGCGTGCGCTGGCAAGAGGCGCTGCCATCCAGCGGGGGCAATTGCTGGATATCGCCGAAATGCGTTCCCTCATCGATCGCCTCTTTGCCTGCGAGCAACCCGCTACTGCGCCCAACGGACGCAAGTGTTTTCTGAAGTACGAACTCGACGAGCTGGAACGCCTCTTCGAATAAGCACAGCCCTACTGTCTACAAAACTACCGACTACCGACAAACATGTTTCCACCCCCTACTCCGCTGGTTAAAAATCTGATGATCCTCAATGCGATCATCTTTCTGGTGGTGGTCCTTCCTGGCTTTCTGGGTTACCCCATCAACATTGAGGATAAGCTGGCGCTTTACTATCCGGCCAGCCCCTACTTTCGGCCCTACCAGTTCGTGTCCCACTTCTTTATGCACGCTGACCCGGGGCACATATTTTTCAATATGTTGGGACTTTATTTTTTCGGACCAACGCTGGAAGAACGGCTGGGTCCAGGACGCTTCTTACTGCTGTACATCATCGCGGCCATCGGCGCGATGGGGCTGCACATCGGGGAGATATGGTGGAAGCTGCAACAGTCTTATGAGTACCTCGCGGCCTTTACGGCCGACCCTTCTTTGGCTAATTTCAATGGCTTCTTTTCCGGAATTGATCTGGGCGGACTGATGATGGACAACGGCAAAAGCGTATTGCCCATTTACGGCAATATCCAGAACGACCTGGCCATGGGTACCAACCCGGAGTATATTGATACCCGGGCGCTTGATCTTATGCAGGATTATGTCGATTTTCAGGAAAATAGCCGGATGGTCGGGGCTTCCGGAGCGGTGTTCGGAGTGTTGGCGGCCTTTGCCGTTTTCTTTCCGGATCGGGAAATACGGTCGCTCTTTATTCCCTTTGGTATTCCGGCCGTTTATCTGATCGGGGTGATTCTTGGTAGTGAACTCTTCCTTGGCGTCATGAATTACAACTTCGATTCGGTGGCGCATTATGCCCACATTGGCGGGGCCATTGCGGGCGGCATTGTGGCTTATGTTTTCAAGAAGACCGTATTGCCACCCTGGCTAAAGCGGATGGATAAATAGCCTGGCTTTTGGGCACTTTGGCAAGCTCAGCGGGGGGCGCCGGAGCGCAGGTGCAATGGCCCCTGGTTGCGGCTACGCCGCAGTCCCCAAAGGGGATATGGGTAAAGGGGCAGGGGCCGCAGCTGTAGATAGACCCGGCGCACGCTGCTTCCAGCAGCGACCGGCCAAAGCGGCCTCCGAGACGCGCTACACCCTCACCTTATACACTATCCGTCGTCACGCCAGTATTGATAATAGGTTCCCTTAATTGTGCCCATTAAACACTTTATTACCCTACACTATGTTGCTACGAGTTTTCCTGCTTGTATTACTACCACTATCCTCCTTCGCTCAAACAAGCGATCTTTTCGGTGAAGGATTTCAGCTGAGCCTGACGCTCAAGCCTTCAATAAGCAGGTTTTTCACGTTAGACCCATTGGTTACAGCGATGGATACTTTTCCAGGAATGCCAATAGTAAGATCCGGAAGGACCGTTCCCCGGCCATCAGAAAACGTGATACTCAACGGCCAGGAAGTCGAATATTGGTACGAACCAGAACTCAGTCGGGAAGCCAGAAGAATCAAAACACTGTTTAAGTTGCCTACCCAACTTAAGCTCCATTACCGATTCAATATGGGCTTGGAGATCAGTCTTGGTTTCGCTTATGAAGGATATTCGGACAAAGAAAAAACAGACGACTTCGATGGCTTACCGAATGACTTCAATTACGTGGTGAGGGAGAATAGATCCGATTACGGAGCCATCATTAGTACAGTGAGTTATCATTTCCTCAGGAATAAAAAAATTCAACCCTACCTCGGCTTCATGATTGGTAGTGGTATTAGTAAGTTTAAATTGATAGAGCGGACAAGGGTATTCCCCGGTTTGGAAGAAGAACAATCAATTCTTCCGGAGCAAAGATTTTTGTCAAATACCATTTTAGTCTACGAGCTGGGTTTTTTAATCGGAGCACAGTGCCAATTGGGTAAGAGATGGTCAGTAGGCGTAGAAGGAAATCTGGATAGGTTTTTACTCCCAATCCCGAGTACGGCATCCCTACAGTTGCGGTATTGTTTTACGGCTAAGCAGTAGGCTTTTGCCTCTGCTCTTTCGTCCCGCCCCTTCAGGTGGGTTTGTACCCCCGGCTTCAGCCGGAGGGTCATATGCGCGCCTTCCATAGAACTTATGTAAGGCTTAGAAAAGCCACCTGAGACATCGGATGAGCTCGCGGCTTCGCCAGCTCGACACATCCGATGACCGGGTGGCCACGGCGTACGCTGCTTCCAGCAGCGACCGGCCAAAGCGGTCTCCGGACGCGCTACTAATTTAATAGCGCGCGCAGAGCGCGCTTTGGCCGGTCGCGCGCGGAGCGGCGCGTACACCGGTAGCGCCCATTGCACCCGCGTCCGCGCCCCAAAAACCGCTATCTTCCAGCAAAATATCTGGTA
>CALIGP010000201.1 GCA_938021455.1 uncultured Lewinella sp.
GCCGGCTCTACAGTCAGGCAGTGGGGCGTTTCCGTCAGGGGGATTGGTCCGTTACCGATGAAGCCCTGCGACAGGAGAGGGCCCTTGGCTTGCTCGCTAATTATCTACCCGCCGAAGACATAGATCCCATCAGCCTGACGGAGCAATCTACCGTCTTTCAGGAATGGTTGAAGGCGGAGCATGGGGGCGAGGTCTCACGACAAGTTCCCGTTTCGAGTTCCTTCGGCAACCGACGTTTTCGGCATAGCCTCGACTGGCTCATCACCACTGCTCCCAGTACTTATGCCCTACTGATGGATGTCCACCAAACTGCCCGACAGTTCGATCTGCAGCGGCCGCTCTATCTAGCGGAGCTGGCGGCGATGTCCGCTGCCGTTGAGCAGCTGATGAAGGGGAAGGTTGTTGCTGCTTACTTGCACTTGCCGGGGATGGGGGTGGTGATACCGCTTCAAGCGTAAAACAATTAGTGTAACCTAATTTTACAGCTATGTTTTCATGCCCCTCGGCGCACTTCTCGGCTAGCTTCTCCTTCGTCGAAGCTCGCTCGAAGTTTGCTTGGGGACCGAGTCTTCAGGGGGTAGCTGTCCGCGCGTTGCGCGCGGACGGACCAGATATAAACCACCGGTCCCCGAGTAAACCCCGAGCGAGAGCAACGAGCCGAGGGGTGCACCGAGGGGTTTTGGAAATGACAAAAAACATAAATCACAGTGTCAAAGAGGCGCTTCATTTAGTATCCAGCTCGCCACTTTATAGAACTAATCGCCTCCACATAAACCGTAAGCAGTCGAGGCAAACGACTGCAACACAACGAATCAAATCATTCCTTTTCAAATGAAAATCCTCCTCCTTTCCGCCACCGTTTTTGAGATTGAGCCCACCGTTAATAAGCTGCGGGCCCGGGCAGAGTCTGAATCGGGTAACGTGCTCACCTTCAGCAATGGCGTAGAGATTGAAGTCCTTTTCACGGGAGTGGGACTAACGGCCACCGCCTATGCACTGGGTCATCGCTTTGGTGGTGGTGGAGGAGGAGGGCTACCAACGCTAGCCATTCAGGCAGGTGTTGGTGGTGCCATTGACCGGAAGCTCCCACTAGGTCAGGTGGTACGTATTAGCAGCGAAACCTTCGGCGACCTGGGGGCCGAAGCGCAAGATGGACGCTTACTCAACCTCAGCGACATTGGCCTACATCCAGGGCTACCCTTTGACAAATCCGGCGTATTACGAGCTCCGGCGGGGCTGGCCTCCCTACCCTTCCCGGAATGTGCCGGGCTTTCTGTCAATCAGGTAAGTGGCACGAAGGAGACCATCGCGCGCCGCAGACATCGCTTCCCGGAAGCACAGGTAGAGAGTATGGAAGGCGCGGCCTTTTTCTATGCCTGTCTTCAAAACGGTGTCGAGCCACTACAACTGCGGGCCATCAGTAACTACGTCGAACCCCGCAACCGGGATAATTGGCGGATGAGGGAAGCGGTTACGGCGCTGAATGAAGGGCTTTGGCGGGTGGTGGGGGCTTTTTTGTAAGAAGGTTTTTACTAGGAATCCAAAAACAAATTGAGATTAGTTCAGAGAGGTCCAGTATTTTAAAAATACAAGGGATGACATTACCTTAATTTCTTTAGTCCGAAATCCTTTTTTATCTCCCGAGACTAAAATATTAGCACCTGAAGACAAAGCCATTTCTAGTTGTGCGCCATCTTCAAGGTCAGCGGGAACCTCTCGTTCAAGCGCATCAATAAGGTTTCCTCGGTCAAGAGAAACAATGGTCAAATCATCACAAACAGCTCTAAGCTTAGCTTTAACAGCAGCTTTATCCTGCAACACCTTACTTAAATGAAAAAAAGTAAATATTATGGTTCTGGCATCTACTATTACTTCAACCTGATTTGTTTTAGCTAAAGTAAAAATTTCAGCCGCTGGCAAAAAATGAGGCTCCCGGACCAGGAAGTAGTCCATGACAACATTTATATCAAGAAAAATCTTCATTCCTCCTCAGTTTTATATCCCTTGTTGTATAAGTACTCATAGTACTCTTCTCGATCTCGCTTGTTACTGCCAGCACTTGAATAAGTAGGTGAGATGTCTGATACTAATGAGAGGACATCAGGATGGGGGGGGACGGCAATATAGTTTTGCGTTGGAATTTCCTTTGATTCCGCTTCAAGGAATTGCTCAATGAGCTTAGATAGACTCAGACCTCGGTATCGTGCGAGTTCCTTCCCTTTTTCAATAACGCTTTTTTCTAACTTAAGCGTGAGTTTTGTTGCGGCCATGGCTAATAAGTACGTACTACAAGTTAAATAAACACGTACAGCTTCAATAAAGTTGCCCCTCTCAATCCAAATACCGCTCCATAAGTCCCTCATAAGCATCAATCCGTCGATCCCGGAAAAAGGGCCAAATGCGGCGGACTTCCTCTGTGCGTTGGCGATCAATGGTGACAACGGCTTGGGTCTCTTCGTCTTCGGGAGCCTGAAAGAGGAACTCGCCTTGTGGTCCAGCGACGAAGGAGCTACCCCAGAACTGTATCCCATTAGTTACGCCGCTGGGGTCCGGCTCGAAGCCGGTTCGATTGACGGAGACGACGGGCAGTCCGTTCGCCACAGCATGCGCGCGCTGGCTGATGATCCAGGCGTCGCGCTGACGGGCTTTTTCGGCAGCATCATCAGTTGTTTCGTAGCCGATGGCGGTGGGGTAAATCAGCAGTTCTGCGCCGGCTAATGCCATGAGGCGGGCGGCTTCGGGGTACCATTGGTCCCAGCAAACGAGGACGCCCAGCTTACCTACACTGGTTTGGATGGGTGTGAAGCCAAGGTCTCCCGGTGTAAAGTAGAATTTCTCGTAATAAGCCGGATCATCCGGAATATGCATCTTTCGATACTTTCCGGCGATGCTACCGTTGCGCTCAATGACAACGGCCGTATTGTGGCATAAGCCCGGTGCCCTGCGTTCAAAAAGGGATAATACGAGGACACAGTCCAACTCTTGCGCCAGCTCTCCGAAGTACCTTGTACTTGGCCCCGGGATGGGCTCGGCCAACTCAAAAACAGCTGTATCCTCCGTTTGACAGAAGTATAGTCCGGTATGGAGTTCTTGGAAGACAATCAATTGGGCACCGCCCTCCTTGCACCTGCGTGCAGCGCCCGCACTATTCGTCAGGTTATCTTCTCGGTTACCGGTGTTGGATTGTTGGACTAAGCCTACGCTTAAGGTCGAAAGCATGTTTCCGGATATTTTAATGATCTGGTACTGAAAGCAACCATTCACCCCCACAAGAGTTCTTTACTGCTCTTAGCACGCAAACTACTGTATCTTCCCCAAAAGAA
>CALIGP010000202.1 GCA_938021455.1 uncultured Lewinella sp.
TCGATGTAGCCCTCCACGAAATGGAGGCGTTGGAAGTTGTTGCGGTTGGCGATGTCACGGCATTTTTCCACAAGCTTAGGGCGTAATTCAATGCCGGTCACGCTTACGTCGAGTGCACGTGTATTCACGAGGTGGTCATAAAGCGCGAAGGTCAGGTAGCCACTGCCAGACCCCATATCAACGATGCGGGCGCCGTTGGGCAGCGGGTGTTCTTTGAGTAGAGCGTCGATGATTTCGACGAACTTATTGATCTGCTTAAATTTTCTTTTTCCATCGCGCAGCACCTCTCCGTGTGGGTTGGTGATGCCCAATGCGTGCAGGTAGGGGCGGTCGGCAGAAATGTCGCGGTGCTTCTCCCGGTTATGTTCCAGGGAGGGTTTCTTGGGTTTAAGGGCGCCGGAGCGCTGGTGCAGGGTTTTTCTTTGAAAGCGCGCGTTTCCCTTACGGCTTAAAGACAAACTCAGCTGCTGGGTGGTGGTGAACAAGTCTGCATTACCGTAGTCTTCTCCGAGCGCGCTTTCCATCAAGGAGATACCCTGGCCCACCAGGTGATTCTTTACTTCCTCTCGATCATCGTAGCGATGGGTAATCTGTAACTGGGTGTTGTTTTTAATTTCCACCAGACGACCGTAACGGTTCCGGGGCAGGTCCAACGCCTTATGGCGGGGTTTGCTTAGCGTGAGTTTGATCAACTCGCCTGAAGCAGCACTAGCACGGGCGGTGGCCCAGAATTCTTTGAGGGAGGTTGCGGTAGTCATTTTGTGGACGGTAGAGTGGTAGACGGTAGACTGTAGTGTGGTAAATGCTGGAACAGTAGGGGGAAGGATAGGTTGGTTACTGGATTCTTTCGCGAAAGTACGGCGGCATTCCGGAAGGTTTCCTTGCTAAAGGAAATGTAGTTGATTATTAAAAAATAAAACAAATATTGTTTTATTGCTTGCAACTACTTATATTTGTTATCACAACCAAAACACCCAATCATGACAGTACAAGAGATCGCTGACCGCCTGGTCGAACTCTGCCGTACGGGCCGCAACGATGAAGCCTACACGGAATTATTCGCCGAAAACGCCTCCGCTCACGAGATGCCAGGTTGGCCCGGAGCCGATACCCAGGGCCGCGCCGCCATGCTGGCCAAAAGCGCAGAATGGGCCAAAGACGTCAAGGAGGTTCACAAGATGGAAGTGACCGACCCACTGGTCTACGCCGATTACTTTGCCATTGGCATGGGCATCGACCTGACGAAGAAGGATGGCGTCAGGCGTTTCGAGCAAGAAATGTGTGTTTACACCGTAGCGGATGGCAAAATCGTGAGTGAGCGATTTATTTATGCTATGCCGGCGGGTTAGTCTTTTGGTTCTTTGGTCTTTTGGGCTACCGCATTTTAGAGGCGGCAATATGAGGAGCTCCAATATCACCTCCAACGCTTCTCCTATGCGGTAGCCCCAAAGAACCAAAAGACTAACGGACCAAAGAACTAATACTTTATATCCCCCTCCCGCACCTTCTCCACCGAAGCTTTGATTAACTCCTTCAACACCTCCGTGTCCACATCGCTTAGGCGCTTGATGTAGAGGCAGCTTTTGCCTGTTTTATACTTTCCGAGCCTAGCCAAAAGATCGACTTCCCGCTCCACTCCACTCACGATGTAAATGCTGTGGGCTGCTTTGCGGGGGCTAAATCCAGTGATCATGGTATCCCCCTCTCGGCCACTTTCGTAAACGTAGTGGTAAGTACCGAAGCCGATGATACTCGGTCCCCACATTTTCGGTGGCTCGCCCGTTATCTCCTGCATGGTGTCCATTAGCCACTGACCCTCCTCGCGTTTCTTCTCATCTTCGACTGCTGCCAGGAAGTCTGCCGGAGCCACGACTGTTGGTTTTGTCTTGTTTTCTTTCTTAGCCATTGCTATGCATTTTGATACAGCATATCTTCCGTGTATTTGGCTTCCTTGCTGAATGCTAAAAATAAGCAAACAAGCTGGTATTTCGGAGTGAATAGCTTGTCTTTGTGGGCAACGAAATGAGTTCAGAACCTTACTGTCTAGTGTTAATGACTGAACAAAACCCCCGGAAAATTGCTATGTTTCCGTTCCTGTCCCGCCCGGATTCGGACATATATGGGATTTTCAGCCTCACTAAAGACCAAATTCATACCATGAGAAGACTTCAGCAATGGGCCCTGTTGGCCATAATGCTCGCTTTGTGTACAAGTGCACTTATTGCCCAGCAAACCTATCCATATAACGGGGTCTATGACCAACGCTCCGGCCATTTCGCTTTCACGGGTGCTAGCGTACACGTAAGCCCGGACCAGCTGGTGGAGAATGCCACGCTGGTCATTAAAAAAGGCAAAGTTGTCGGTGTTACTGCAGGGGGAAGCGTTCCCGCTGGGGCGGTAGAAGTAAAGATGAACGGAAAGCATATCTATCCTTCTTTCGTGGAAGCCTACGGTAGCTACGGGATGCCCGAAGCTAAGCGTGGCGGCGGTGGCTGGGGAGACCCTCCACAAACAAATTCTAAAACGCCGGGTGCCTTCAGCTGGAACCAAGCCATGCGCTCAGAAACAGAGGCAGCCACCCTGTTCAAAGCGGATGGTAAAGCGGCCAAGGGCCTGCGCGATGCAGGCTTCGGTACGGTGTCTACTCACCACCAGGATGGCATCAGCCGCGGCAGCGCCGCGGTCGTCAGCCTTGCCGATGGCAAGGAGAACGACCTCATCCTGAAGCGACACTCCGCCCACCACCTGAGCTTTAGCAAAGGCAGCAGCCGGCAAAATTACCCCAGCTCCCGGATGGGAACGATGGCACTGCTCCGCCAGGCTTACCACGACGCAGAATGGTATAAGAAGCAGCAAGGCGAGGAAACCAACCTCAGCATCGAAGCGTGGAACGATCTCCAGGGCCTACCCCAAATCTTTGACGCCAGTGGAAACTGGCAGGATAATCTCCGGGCTGACGGCATCGGTGATGAGTTCGGTAAGCAGTACATCCTGCTGGGCGGTGGCGACGAATACCAACGCCTCGAAGCCCTTAAGAAAAGTGGTGCCACCTTCATTCTGCCGCTGAAGTTCCCTAAGACTTACGACGTGGCTGATCCCTTTGCTGCTGACCTGATCAATCTTGGTCAGCTCCGCCACTGGGAACGGGCACCAGCGAATATGGCCGCCGTCGCCAAAGCAGGTATCCCCTTCGTGATCACCACGCACGGGCACAAAAAAATGAGTGACTTCACCGAGGCGCTGCGCAAAGCCGTTAAGTCTGGTGCCGACGCTAAAGTGGCTTTCGCCGCCCTCACCACTGGCCCCGCAAAATTGCTGGGCGTCGGTGATATGGTTGGCACGCTGGAGAAGGGTAAGCTGGCCAGTTTCTTTGTGACTGACAAAGACTACTTCACCGAAAAAGCCACCGTCTACCAGCACTGGGTGCAGGGTAAGCCTTATGTGCTAAAAGACCTGGACGT
>CALIGP010000203.1 GCA_938021455.1 uncultured Lewinella sp.
AGGGGGAAGACGCGAAAGTAAGCCGGCATCTTCACCTTCAGCACCGGACAGAGAAGAATCAGTGACTCCGGCTTATTCGTCAGCTTGGCCCAGGACCGTAGAATAACGGAGGTGCCAACGGAAACGCCCAGCAAATGATAAGGGCGTTCGACTAGGTTGAGGAAGCGACTGAGATCATCTGACATGGCCGTTACGGACAGGTCCGGGCTTTCTGTTCTGTACTGTGTTGCTTCCTTCTCCCGGGTTTCAAAATAGAGCACGCGGTGCTTCTGCTGCAGTACTTTGATGAAAGACTTCCAGTGCTTCAGTTTTGCCCGCCAGTTCGCCACGAACACCAGCAGTGGAGCGCCGGCAGGGCCGGGAAAAGACACCACCCGGTTGTTCACCTCTCCATTAGCGAAGTAATGGATATTGCCCTTTTCCTGAAGGGCTTGTAAGAAAGATTCGGGCTTGTGCATAACGGGTGGGATGTAGATAAAAGAGGGATGACGGTGAGAAGGAGGTATAGGTTTTTCTATCTCAGGTCGTCAATCATCTGGCCCATGAAAGGATTGGCTACGTCATAGTCGGCCCGGAGAATACGGGTAACGGGGCGGAAGAAGATGGCAACGGAAGTAGCGAGGAGGGTGATGGGAAGTACAAGCATGCGTGTGTTGTTTTGGTGGCAATTGGAAACTGCCAGGTGGTAGTAGTAGCCGGGGATAAGTTTCCCCGTTTGCTGCTTAATGCAGTTGGATCAACATCCGTTACAGCAAAGCAATTTTTTAAGGATAATTGAGCGGCTGCATTCAGCCGCTTCGCTCAACATTCACACTAGGGACGCTTCTGACATTCGAATTCCATAAATGAGAGAACTTTTTTTATTTCTGGGTTATCAAGCGCCTATCTCTCCTTAATTTGGACCATGCTTTCTCCCCTTAGAATCCTCCACGACTACATCAACGAGCACCGGCTCTGGCAAAAAACCATTGTGCTGAAGCGAGGAGACTACCTCCACATGGCGGACGATGTGGACGACAATATTTATTACGTGGTTGGAGGAACGCTGCAGTCCTTCGTCCTCGTCAACGACGAAGAGCAGATTATCCGCTTTGGCTACGAAGGGGATTTTTTTACGGCCATAGATTGCTTCATCAGTGGGCAACCAACGATACTGTACGCCCAGGCCATCAGGAAGTGTACCCTGAAGATGATCCGCAAGTCGGATTACATTGAACACATTGCAGAGCAACCGGAGTTGAGTGACTTATGGCAGAACATAATGTCCTGGATGATCGTCGGTCAGCTGGAGCGGGAAATTGATTTACTAACGAATGACCCGGCGGAGCGATACCGGCGTGTACTGGAGCGAAGCCCCCGGCTTTTTCAGGAAGTCCCCGCCAAATACATTGCTAATTATTTGCGGATGACGGCGGAGACGCTGTCGCGGATTCGTCGTCAGTAGGCTTATGCTTGTCGACAATCCTTTCAGGGAGTTGCTATCAAGCCTATTTTCCAACTATGATTGACCCACTCTTTCTAAAAATTCAGGCCATTGCGCTGGCCATTGCGATCATTCCTTTCGCCATCGGGATGTGGTATTATCGCCGAGATAGACGAATTGACAAGACAGGAGGCAGGGCAGCAGGCACAATCACAAAGGTTTATTCTCAGCCGAAGATCCCCGAGATGAAACAAGGTCCGATAGTACGCGAAGGCCGCGACGCCCTGCATCAGTACATCGTACACTACGTTTGTCGGCATGGTTACAACCGTACGCTAGACGTTTTTGAATCTGGACTCAAAAGTTATAAAGAAGACGAGTCCATCGAAGTCGCCTACTTGCTAGAGAATGCGGCAATTGCCCAACTGACATCTGATCTTTATACTTCAGCTTACTTTTCCTTTTCAATTGCCGGATTGATCTTCACGGCTCCTTTATTACTGACGCTCTTTTTCAGAGCATTCTTCGGTGCTTAGCTAAATTCTTGCGTCAAATCAAGATTCACGCAATTCAGCGGCCAGAACTTTGCGGTATACTTTAACCAAAACAGTACCCGATGAAAGCCCGCTCCGCCCAGGACCTCCTCGCCCAACTAACCGAACGCACCCAAAGCAACCTGGCTGCCGGCCGTGAATTCCTTGCACTAGACGACGCCACCTTGCACCTGCGTCCGCGCCCAGATGCCTGGAATGCCCTGGAAAATTTCGCCCACCTGAATTACTACGGTGATTATTACTTGCCAGAAATTCGTAAGCAGATTGCCGCTACGAAGCATCGCTCTGACACCGCTACTTTCACCTCTTCCTGGCTCGGCAATTACTTCGCCGCAGGCATGAAGCCCGGTCCGCAGACGCGTAAGATCAACACCTTCAAAAAAGCCAATCCCGTAAACTTTGATCCGGTACCGGATCGCTCCGCCATCGAAGAATTCATCCGCCAGCAGGAGGAAATGCTGGAACTACTCCAACTCGCCAGCGACGTAGATCTGACGCGGACCAAAACGGGCACCAGCCTCTCAGAATTCGTCCGTCTTCGGCTAGGGGATACGCTTAGAGTGGTGATTTATCACAACTGGCGGCATGTGGAACAAGCGCGGCGGGCCATAAGTTAAGAGGCTGGTTGAGGGCGGAGGAGCTCCGGCTCCGACCGGGTAAGCGCTTGATTTGGAATATCTTCCGCATTACACGCTCCGGGAGCCTGCGGCCCCGTTCACGGTCGGAGCTGGAGCTCCTCGCCCCAAACGACTTCGCCTCCGGTAAATCATTACCGGAGGCGAAGCCTACAAGCCACGAAGCGGCGTCTACAAAGGAAAGGGAGCGAAGCAGATCCTTTCCGCCTATTCCAGCTCTCTCATATCCGCAATAATGTTCAGCGCCTCCTGGATGTAAACATCCTTGCCAACGCCTTTCTTGAACTCTTCGTTGCGGGCTTCCTTGCTCTCGTCCACTAGTATCTCTTCCAGGTCGACTTCGATATTGGCAACACCTGCGTTGACAACACCATCGAACATATCCTTATACTTCTCGGCTTCCGCTTTGTTGGCTTCGTCCATCGCCTGGTAAGCGCTCAGGGAGAGCGGGTAAGTGTTCCGGTCGCGCTGACGCTTAACCCGTTTGGCGTTCTCGGCGATCTTCTGGAAAGTAGCGTTAGAGGCTACCCGGTCGTTTGACTTTTCGCGAAGGGTTTCCATGAAGTCGATTTGGTAGACATTCTGACTGTAGTCAGCGGCTTCGATTTTGGTCCACTTCAGGGGCGCGGTTTGCTGACGCTCACCGGTTTCCAGTAGGGCGCGGCTGTCGGGTAGCACGATGTCGGGTTCAACGCCGCGTAGCTGGGTAGAACCACCGTTGATGCGGTAAAACTTCTGCATCGTCAGCTTGACGGTACCGAGGGGTTTGATGTCCGTGCGGCCAGGAATGGTGCGGTCCAGGTCAATGAAACGCTGAACGGTTCCCTTACCAAAAGTAGAGGTGCTGCCGACAATGACGGCTCGGTTATAGTCCTGCAGGGCCGCCGCGAGAATCTCACTGGCGGAGGCAGAGTACTGATTAACGAGTACGACCAACGGACCGTCCCAGATCACGCTGGGGTCTTTGTCACGGAGAATTTCCTTCCGACCGCCACGGCCAGCCACCTGAACGACGGGCCCTTCGGGGATGAAGAATCCAGTCATATCCACTACATCGCGGAGCGAACCGCCACCGTTGTTACGTAGGTCAAGAACGATGCCGTCTACCTCGCGGTCTTTCAGCTTTTCGAGTTCTATTTTGATGTCTTTGGCACAGAAGCGGCCGTCTTCGTTCTGGAAGTCAGCGTAGAAGCTTGGCAGGTTGATGTAGCCTACTTTCTCCCCTTCGCCCGCACCGTCAACGATGAGAGACTTTGCAAAGCGATCGTCGATCACCACTACGTCTCGCACGATGCTGATCTCCTTGATCGTACCATCGGGCTTTTTGATTTTCAGGAATACAGTGGTTCCTTTTTTACCGCGGATGTACTGCACGACGTCTTCGACGAGCATGTCCTTGATGTCCACCGCTTCTTCTTCACCTTCCTGACGAACGGCCATGATGAGGTCTTCTTCTTCCAGCTCTTTGGCTTTCCAGGCCGGGCCACCGACTACGAGGGTAGCAACCTTAGTATAGGTATCGTGATTTTGCAGCGTAGCGCCGATGCCTTCCAGGCGTCCACTGAAGCGGATGTCGAAACTCTCCTTATCCTTTGGGCGGTAGTAGCTGGTGTGTGGGTCGAACATGCTGGTAAGCGCGTTCAGGTACTGGCTACGACGCATGGAGAGTTTAGCTTCCCGCATCCGTTCGAACCAGCCTTCGTAGCGTTCGAGGGTTTTCTTTCGAACTTGTTCTTCCACTTCTTTGACGGAGGGCTTTGTCTTAAGTTCTTCATCTTTTTCGTTCTCGGCCTGCTTTTGCACGATTTGATTCAGCAGATCCCGGGTGATGTATTCCTCCCAGTAGCTGCGCAGCTCCTTGTCGTTAGCAGCCCATCCGGAATCGTCGTCCCGAACGGTGATTTCGCCACCACGCTCCAGATCGATGGACTTTTTCAGGATATCCTTAAAGTACTCTTCCGTTTTATCAAGGGAAGCTCCCCAACGCTCCTGTACCAGGTCAAAAAATTCGTAGCTACCGGTTTTCACCTGCTCGTCGACCATAAACTTGTTGGGCGCGAAGGCAGCAATGTCGTCCTGCGTAAAAAACAGTCGGGCACCGTCGACGTCGTTGAGGTAATAATCATAGGCTCGACCGGAGAAATCGTCATCGATTTGCATCGGCTGATAATGAAAGCGAGCCAGGTTCTGCATCATCGTCTGGATGATGACGGACTGCTTGTCGCCAGGAGGCGTGGGCTCTGGCAGGTAAGCGGCTAAAAAGCCGAAAAGCGCCATGAAAAGGGCGGAAAATAGGAGCGTGCCTCTGGATTTCATAGAGTAGAAATTTGCATCCGGCGGTTTTCGCCGGTGGGGGGAGCGGTTTGAGTGGGTAATCACCCGGAAGAATACAACGGCAAAACACCCTTAATTATTAGGTGGAAAAGCCCGTTCGACAAATTTAAGTAATCGCTTCCGGACCCGCCAACCCCATACGATGGTGTTTTGTGCGTACGGGAAGTAAATGTTTGGTAGTGGGCGAGGGTTGAGTCGGGGGGCAACGTGGGCGGATTTTAAGGAGACTTTAAGAGGGAGATAAAGGAGTTGCACACCGAGTAGATCAAGCTTTACCGATACAAATTTGGGCGCGGACGCGGGTGCAAGGGGAACGTTTTTAAAAGCAACGGGCCATCCTCTGTCCAGGCCATAATTGAACCTGCTATCTTGACAATCCTGATTTCATCACATAAAGATGATGGAGAAATCAAGTTACCCTATTCATGATCATCGGTAAAAGCAACCGTATTGATTGGCAGAAAAGGTAAATAAAGTACAACTTGAGTGCCTTTGGCCCGTCCTTCCTCGATAAGATCATTCACTTCGATGGCCGTTAGACCATAGCCACTCTCGCGGAGTGAGAGAATACGGGCCTCCGTATTTCGATAAGTGATCGATAGATGGTTACTTGGCTCATTTGCCGTGCGTTCCCGACCGGCTGCGCGACCTCGCCCATTATCCCGGACGATACAGCGTACTCCCCAAGATAAGGGTTCAAAGATTACCTCCAATTTTCCGGAATAGTTCAAAGTGGACAAACCATGCATAATGGCGTTTTCAACAAAGGGCTGAATCATCATAGCAGGAATTCGTTGGTCCAGGTCTAGTAATTCTTCAACTCCTTCAAAGGTAAAATTGAACCCCGTACGGAAACGGAGTTTTTCAAACTCAAGATAAGTCTTCAAAAAATGAATTTCTTGTTTAAGTGTGATACTGGTAGAATCACTGTTAATGGTAATCGTACGTAGGAGGTCAGCAAACTTACCCAGGTAACTATAGGCCTCCATTTTTTTGGCCCTTAATATTTGGTTTTGAATACCATTAATCGCGTTGAACATGAAATGGGGGTTCATCTGTGCGCGCAGGGCGAGCAGCTTAATCTCCGCTGTTTCCTTTCGCTGACGCTCTTTCAGTACCTTTTGGCGAGAGAGCAGCCCTAACAGTATAACCAGTAAAACAACTGCTAAACCTAATACCACTTCCTCTACCGTTCCCCACCAATACTGTTCTTGTTCCAACTCCGCCTGCCGGGCTCGTCTTGCTATATCCACCCGAAGTTTGAGTTGACGTTCCTGCTGACTCTGCTCGGCCAGCCGTACACTCTCAAACGACTCTGACAGAGGGAACTGCTTTTTATCGTCCGAAAATTCTTGATACTTTCTAATTGCTACGTCCGTTTTCCCCCAACTGACGTATAACTTAGGAGATTCTTTTGCGCACATCTTTTGCACTCCTTCGTCGTCTAGTCTATCGCCGATAGCACAAATTTTCTGAAGAACTTTTTCTGCTTGCGGGTAACGATCATTAGTTAAGTGGCAATAGTAAGGTGCCAAGAGAATATGGGCATGAGGCACCTCCGTTGGCTCTCCAAACTCTATGAAAAAATCATTTGCAAGCTCAGCCCCTAATTCACACTTACCAGTGTAAACAAGCGCAATAGAGTAACTCCGCAGGGCATACAGATACATTTGGGGTAAGCTGGTGTAATCCACACTTTCATACGCTTCTCGGCACAGTTTTTCCGCTTCTTCGTAATTTTTCTTTTTAAGATAATTAACGCTTAAGTTTACCCTACTCAGTATCCCTAATTCCTTGTCGTCTGTTTGCTTTGCTAGGGCAACTGCTTTCTTCAGGTTGACCGATGCACGGGTAGTGTCTGAAATAACGGCGTAGGTAATTCCAAGTTGCATAAGTGCCCAACCGAGGTCATTATTGTTCCCTGATTCTTTAGCCAGTGACAATGCCCACTGGCTACGGGCCGCCGTTCGGGGCCAGTCCCGTTCCTCACCAGTAATTCTTCCTAAAGCGAGCAATAATCTGGTGGCTTGTTCAAGCTTCCTGAATTCAATTAAGTACTCAGCTTTGCTTACTACGGCCCGATCAAATGACATTAAATCACCAAAAAAAGGCTCCCAGTTTTTCTTGTTGCGAAACCATTTAATCACGTTTCGATCCGTTGAGGGGCGTGGAGTCACCATATCAAGTAGGCTCAAAACCACCGAGTCGCGTTGCTCCTCCTGCTTCTTTTCTGCAAAATCGATAGCCTTCCTTCTATCTACTTCTTCGTCAAGACTAAGCTCAGCAGAAAGAGAAGGGCGAAAAAAAACCAAAGCAATAGACAAAATAACTAACAAAAAAATAGCGGATACCAGAATCGGAATTAGCTTCCGAATCACGTTACTAGAGTTAAAAAATGTAGTGTAAAACATACTTTAAAGGTGACAAGCGTAAAATCATTTCTAAACGTAATCTTGCTTGGCACATCGCACTCAGAGAATAGGCTTCTTTCACACACAAGTGGTATTCTTTCTGGCGGCACTTCTGATATAAGAATGGCGACTCTCTAAAATGGCCGTGAAACAAAACACATATTGATAGTGATGAAATGCTATTCCCAGGCTCATCTGCCACAGCTGCATGATTGGGAAGATAGTCAAGAATGGGAAAACCTACTACGAAAAGCAGGACCGCGAGTGTAAAGATTGTAACTGGTCAATCGCAGCCCACAACCAGCAATCAATAACTGAACAAGTGTCTATGTCCACCCCCCGACCATAAGTAAGGACCAGTAACCCCTTACATTTATTAGCTTTGTCCTTTGTTTCCAGCCACCACCCCAGCCATATCACTAGATGAAACGATTACTTTCCCTTGCTTTCCTGGTCTTGCTATGCACCTGCGTCAGCGCCCAAAAAGACCTCACGCTTAACCTAAAGGATGCCTCCATTACCCGCTCGGCCGCCTTGCAGCGAATCAATGACGGCCTCCCAGTCCGCATCTTCTTCCAGGAAGATCAGCTGCCAACTGCACCTATTTCATTGGATCTGAAAGACGTCAGTATGCGGGATGCGCTGGACGCGATCCTGAAAAACACTGTACTCGACTTCATTGATTACCGTGACCGGGTGTACGTCATCGGCCCAGCTCTGACCATTGGTACGGAGTTTGATGCGGCTTACTACGCCGCCGTCGCTGAACGGATCGAGGAAGCCGAGCCCGCGCCAGAAACCCGCCGAGGCAGCGCCAACGACGGCCCCGCCTACATCGGCACTCTGGAAAGCCTTGGCACAGACGGCATGGCCCTGCTAAGGGGTAAAATCACCGACCAAAACACGGGTGAAAGCTTTATCGGTGCTACAGTACAGGTAGAAAACAGCACGACAGCTACGGTAACGGATACGGATGGCAACTACGAATTAAAGCTCCGCCCCGGCAGCTATACCCTGGTGATCAGTTACGTTGGCTTCGGCGCTAACCGCCGGGAGGTGAAGGTGAACGGCAGCGGAGACTATGACATTGCCCTGGGTTCCAGTGCGACCAACCTGCAGGAGATCGTCGTAACCGAAACAGCCGCCGACGCTAACGTAGACCGCGTACAGGCAGGTGTTCAACGCATCGACATGGCTCAGCTGGAAAAACTACCCACCTTTATGGGAGAGACGGACGTCGTCAAGGCCCTGCTATTGAATCCCGGTGTTAGTTCCATCGGGGAAGGTGCTTCGGGCTTCAACGTTCGTGGCGGTGAGATCGATCAGAACTTACTGCTGATGGACAATGGTGCGCTGATCAACTCCAGCCACGCGCTCGGTTTTTTCAGTACTTATAACGCAGACTTGATCAAAAGCGTAGACTTATATAAAGCCAATATTCCGGCTCGTTTTGGCGGGCGTCTGGCTTCTGTGCTTGATGTACAATTACGCGACGGCAACTTCGATCACTTCCGCGTCAAGGCCGGCGTTGGCCCGGTAACCGGTAAGGTCATGTTGGAAGGCCCGATCGTGAAAGACAAAAGCAGTTTCATCTTCGGAGCCCGTTCCAGTTACGCTAACTGGGCGATCCAGCTGGCTAGTGTGCCGGAAGTAAAAGCCAGTTCTGCTTTCTTCTTTGACGGCAACCTGCGGGTGACGCAGCGCTTCGGTGAAAAATCCACCCTCATCCTTCAGGGCTACGGCTCCCAGGATGAATTCACCTACAACAATACCTTCGCCTTTGATTACCAGACGATGATGGGCCAGGCGAGCTGGAAACAAATCTTTAGCGACAAACTATACGGTGATCTTAGCGTCGTCTACAACGACTACACCAGTAGCCAGAGCGATCTGCGCGCGCTGACGGCGGAGCAGGTGGACAATGGTATCCGCTATCTGACGATTAAGCCCACCATTAACTATGAGGCCAGCGAAAAGCTGAGCGTTGAGGCGGGGCTGGACATCAATCAGTACTTCGTCAACCCCGGGGAACGCACCCGCGCCTCCAACGAATCGTTGGCCACCGAGGGCAGTCTCGAAGAAGAACAGGGCATGGAGGCCAGCCTCTACGCCAGTGCTGATTTCGAAATATCCGAACGCTTCAGTGTCAGCGGTGGCTTCCGCTTTACGAACTATCGTTTTCTGGGCCCCGGCACGGAGTTTCAGTACGAAGATGGGGTGCCGGCCCGTGGTCGGATCACCGATTCTATTCGCTACGGCAGCGGCGATTTGATCAAGGCTTACAACAGCTTTCAGCCTCGGGTAAGTGCACGCTTCCGCCTCACGGGCAAAGCCTCCATCCGGGCGGGTTACAGCCGAACGGCGCAGTTCCTCAATCAGATTTTCGTGAGTGACTCCCCTACCCCGAGCTCGCAGTACCAACTAAGCACAAGCTACATTCCCCCCTTCCTTTCGCATAACTTCTCCATTGGCTACTTCCTCAATCTGGAAGACAACAATGTAGAGCTGGGGGCGGAAGTCTACGGCCGTCAGATTGACCAGTTGTGGGATTACCGCGACTTCGCTGAAGTAATCGTTAACCCCAGCCTGGAGACCGAAATTTTGGTTGGCGAAGGCAGGGCCTACGGACTGGAGCTGAGCGGTAAGCGAAAAGTGGGTGTTTTGAATGGCCTGGTGAGCTACACCTACAGTTCTACCCAGCGTAAAATCGAGGGCATCAACAATGGTAATTACTACAATAGTAACTTCGACAAGCCGCACAATTTTGTAGCCACCCTCAACTGGAATCCGAATAAGCGGAACACCCTGACGGCTAACTTCACTTATGGTACTGGCCGGCCCGTAACCGCACCGGTGGGTAACTACCGGGTAGAGAACGGACTGTTTGTGCCGGTTTACAGTAACCGCAACGAGGTTCGCATTCCAGACTACCACCGTCTTGACCTGGCTTATACCCTGGGTAAAGGCTACAACAAAACGAAGACCTTCCAGACGAGCTGGACGATTTCTCTCTACAATGTCTACGGGCGTAAGAATGCTTTCTCGGTTTTCTACACCCAGGCACCAGACCAAAGTAGTGTAGCTAACCGGCTTGCCGTGTTAGGTACGGTCTTCCCGGCCATCACCTTCAACATTGAGACGCGCTAAACCGGTTTACTCCACCCCCAACCCAAGTAAAATGAAAAACCAAGTATTCAAACTGACGGCTATATCCCGAGTATTCGCGCTGATCATTTTCTCCTTACTCAGTGTCGCCTGCCTTGATGAGATTGACCTGGCGCAGGGTACCTCCCTCCCGGATGGAATCGTTATCCAGGGCAGGCTAAATATGGATGAAGAGACTGGCGGTGCCGACGTTCAGGTTCGGCTCGAGCGATTGTTTCAATTTGCAAACTCCAACCGGCCTGATCAGGTAGTAACCGCTACGCTGACCTTAGAAAACGATGAAGGACAAAGTCTTGTACTGCCTTTTCGGGATGGAGCGTACCGAGCAACCATTGCGCTTAATGACAACTCCTTTCGGATTGCTCCGGGGGTTGGCTACCGCATTCGGGTACAGACGCGGGATGACGAAGAATATGAAACTGATTTCGACGTTCTTCCCCAACCCCTTCAGGCGGAGTCTGCTGGCGCAAGTATTGGGCTGGCACTCGTGGAAGACCTTAATGGTAACCCCGCGCAGGAGCCCGCTATCTTCTATGATATAACGGCTCCCGTGCGCTACGCGGACGGCAGTCCTACTTTTTTGCGGTGGACGCTTGAGCAAACCTATAAGGTTACCGACCAACCAGAGGTTCGTCCTTTCCTGGGGAACGATCCTAAAGCCTGCTATGTATCCATTGCTTTTGAAAGTGACGAGTTGTACCTCTTCAACAGCCTGGAACAATCTGGCGACCGGGTGGAGAACTTTCCCCTGGCTCATCAATTGATTGACTTCCGCTATGCGGAAGGGAACGTAATGACGATTCTTCAGGAAGCCATTAGCCGGGAAGCTTTCGACTACTTCAACCAGGTTAATCAGATTGCCA